>JAYRFD010000322.1:0-6984 GCA_041908565.1 Polyangia bacterium
AGCGCAGGTTGCCGCGCGCCGTCGCCGTCACCGTCGGGGGGTCGTTGGTTGGCGAGCCGTTGGAACACGAAGCCGACAGCGCCGCGGACATCGCGATCGCCGCCAGCCAACAGCACTTGTTCAGGGAATTACGGCGCACCGTAGGCCTCCGTCTTGACGATGTCGTGCAGCAGCTTTTGCACGCGATACATGTGCGTGTTCTTGAAGCGCTGCCAGGTGGCGACGAACTCGGCGTTTTCGGCCGGCTGCGGTTCATGCCCGATGAGCAGCTTCCAGTAGTCGCGCGTCGTCGAAATGGCAAAAGCGTCGCTGTTGGCGGCCACCGTGGCCCATTCGCGCAGGTTGTTCACCGTCTGTCCGAACAGCACGCCACGTTCCGGAGTCTGCGTGATGCGCGGAGCCGCGGTGGCGAAGAACGTCTCCATTCGGTTGGGGATGTAGCGGAACTGGGTCAGCGCGTTCCCAACACCGTTGTAGTTGCGATAGGGATAGGTCAGCGGATCCAGCGTCGCGTGACACGCCGCACAGGCCTGCGCTGTCACCCCTTTGTTGTCGTAGTCCTGCGGTTCGTTGGCGACGCTGAACAGGCCTTCTTGCTTGGCGATGTCCAGACCCAGATACGCGCGATACATCTGCGATGCGGCGTTGCGCGGCAGGGCCGTGAACATCACGAAGTATCCCAGTGTCCACGACGATGTCATGTTGCCGGCGCGGTGCGTCTGGTCAACGAACTGCGAGGACAGCGTGGTGACCTTGGTGTATCGCGTCGGGTTCACATCGCGGCGGACAAAGAAGTCCGCAGTCAGGACCTCGCGCGCGTCGTGGTCGTCGGTCTGCGAGTACGCAAACAGTGCGTAGTCATCGTAGTAGTCGGCGAACTGCACGCCGCCCGGATCCTCGCCCGCCTTCAACGATCCGACGGGGCGCACCTTGGGATGGGCGACTTTCCACAGCTGACCGTTCTTCCCTCGCCAGAACTCTGTGCCGGCGCAGCGATCGATCTCGGCATCCAAGAAGGCACGCCGTTCATCGTCGCTGCCCAGCGCCGCGAAGGCCTTGACCTGCGGATACGTCGGGGATGCGCCGCAGAAGTCCAGCAGCACCTTGCGATAGGCCAGGCGCAGATCGTACTGGCACACCGAATACTGCGGGTTGTCGCCGCCCATGCAGGGTCCCGTATCGGGCTTGCTGTTGGGATCGGCGGGCAGCGTGCCGGCCTTCATCTCGTCCAGGTTGATGACGCCGTCGCCGTCAGAGTCCTGGCCTTCCGCTGCCATCAGCGCCGACGGCAATGCAGCGCTGAAGTCCGCATCTGAAAGCGGGCGGGGCTTGCCCAGCGCCAGGTTCATTTCAAGCGCGGCGCCAAAGGCATTGCGCTGCGGCGGCGCGATATGACAGTACGTGCACGACGGCTGCTGTCCGACGCACAGCTGAGAGCTTGGGTACGTCTGGCAGAAGACCTGACCGGCAGGCGGCTTGGCGTTGGCATCACCCAGCGCGAGGGCCAGCCCAGCGATGGCTACAAGCTGGACGGTATGCGTTCTCACAGGCACCTCCGGTCGTCATTGTACTGCGAGGGCAGGGGGCATCTGGGGACGTTCTTGCGCGCCGGAACCACGCCCACAAACCGACGATGGCTGGGTCGCGGCCGGCTGTTACTGCTTCGGCGGCTGGGCCTTTGCCGCTGGCTGAAATCTACGGTCGTGGCGGCAGCGCCAAGACTCGACCGTTGTCATGGTCGGCGATGTACACACCGCTTTCGCTGACCAAGACCCCGTGGGGGGAATACAGGCGATCGGTCGACAGCCCGCCGTCATTGGGGTTCATAAGGCTTGGCGTAGATTGCCCAATAATAGTGACCGCTAATGCCCCGGTGCGCAGTGAAGGCAGGTCATAAAGGACAACACGGTGATTGCCGCTATCGCAGACATACAGCTTCGATCTGTAGATACTTAAGCCAAGCGGTCTGCTCAGGGATTTTTCGGATACGGAGCCCGCCATTCCCGCATCAAAGCTGTCTTGGCCCAGGACCAGATCGGCCGCCTGACCCGTCGTCGGTTCAAGCGTGCTGTAGACCAGGACTCGGTTCGCGTCCGAGTCACTGACATAGATGGCGTTTCCGTCGGTGAACACCGCCGAAGGTGTATAGAGTGTCTGCGCCGAAGGCTTGCTTCCACCTCGGTTGGCGCCGACGCTGGTCAGGCTGTCTTGCCCCAGCACAACATCCGCCATGGCCTGGTGCTGCGTCGGGATGCTGTTCCAGATTAGGACGCGGTTGTTGCCGCTATCGGCCACATAGATCTTTCCATCCGCGACATGCACGCCCACAGGGGTCTTCAGCCCGCGCTGCGGCGTGCCCGAGTTCGGATCGATGGAGGCGCCCAGCCCTTGCCCCAGAATCACGTCCGCTGGCTGCTGGTTGCGCGTCGGCAGGCTGCGCCAGATCAGGACGCGGTGGTTGCCCGTGTCGGCCACCGCCAGGATGTTGCCGTCAGAGCTTGCACCGCGCGGGTTGTTCAAGCTGGCCGCTGATGGATTCGGGTTGTTGCGCTGGCCGCTGACCAGGTCAGGCTGACCCAGAACGATGCTTGGCCGATCCACGGGACTGGTCGGTGGGGCCGAATACACAAGCACCCGACTGGCCCCTTCGTCGACGACGAAATACTGCTTGCCGGCCCGCGCAACGGAGACTGGCGTCACGAAGTCTGCCTCGCTTGGGACTTGTCCCCCCGCGGCGTTTCCAGTCGGCGTGCGCTGCCCCAAGATCAGCTCGGCTGGCTGTCCGTTCTGCGTCGGCCAGCTATTCCAGATCAAGATGCGATGGTTCCCGGTGTCACTGACGACAAGTCGGGTTCCGTCCGTCGCGACTCCCCGCGGGCCGTTCATCGTGCTGGCGGTGGTTTTCATGACCTGCGCGCTGGCAAAGCTCGGTTGTCCCAAGACCACGTCGGCTTTTTGGCCCGGGCCGCTGATGGCCTGATTCCACAGCAGCACACGATGGTTGCCGGTGTCCGCCACGGCGGTTCGGTTGGTGGCCGCGGCGACCGCAGTCGGCGCATTGAGTGACGAATCACTTGGCATTGCTTGGCCCTGGTTGGCGCTGCCGCCCATCACGTCGGCCTGACCCAAGGCCAGGTCCGCGCTGCCGCCAGTGCCGGTCGGCAGAGCGTTCCAGATCAGCGCACGATGATTGCCCGTATCGGCAACCAGCAGCCGGGTTCCGTCGGACGCCGGCACGCCCTGTGGTGCGTTCAGCGTGCGAGCGCTGGTGGATCCGCCTGCGATGCCGTTCGGCAAATTGGCGGTGAAGTCCATCTGGCCAAACACACCCATCGCATCGGTGACGGTTCCGCTGCTCGGTATCGAGTTCCAAATCAGCAGGCGGTGGTTGCCCGCGTCGACCATGTAGAGCCTTCCGCCCGCGAGAAGAGGCCCGCCCAGCCTGAAGTTTCTTGCCGTCGCCGTCCCGCTGGACAACACCGACCAGCTAAAGGTACTCGCGCCCGCCATCGTCGGTGGCGGCGAATAGAAATAGGCGTAGTTGTTTGCCCCTGTGAGTGGATCGTTGGTGGCAATCAGGCGTCCGCCGCTTGCGCTGACCTGCACCGGATAGGCCATCTCTAGGCCGACGTTGACGCTGCTCACGTGTGCATCGACGCTGGTGCTCTTGGCGAAGAGCGCAAAGTCGGGCGGTTGATTGTCGACCGTGGGAAATGTCTTCCAGCCCATGATGCGCCAGCGCCCCTGATCGACGACAAACAGCGCACCCGTATCGCTGATCGATACGCCAATTGGCGTATTTATTCCGCTGGTAAATGAATTGCTTTTTCCGTCTGGCTGTCCTAGCGCAAATGGATTTGGAACAACAGGTTCACAGCGTGGATCAATAGCGCACAGGCTCTCTTTGTGTGGTAATAGCTGACAGCCGCAAAAAAGCAATGTTAGGCCGAATAGAAAACGCATAGGAACCTCCACGCGCCGGGGTGCCGGATCGCGTTCGAATCAGGATGGGCAGAAGGCGGGCCGCCTGTCCTTGTTCGGGCCGCTTTCTGCTTCGGCTGTCCCGCGACGCTGGACTCACTGCCGGGCTCTGCCCTGGGATGTCGAAAGTGGCCGCAGCGACGCACGGCCCGCTTCGGGACGGGGCGGCCAGGCAAACAACACGATGCCCCCCACAAGCAGCAGCCCGCCGCTGACCACAAGAGGAATACCGGGAGTCAGGCCATCCAAAAGCAGCACGCGCCGCTGGCCATCCGGGCGTAGCTCCGTCGCACACTGCATTTCAAAGCTCATGCTGGGGGTGACGCAGGATTCGTTCGCGGACAGCGCGCCAATGCCCAGACCCAGAAGCCCGCCACCGACCCCGGCGGCCGACAGTCCCAGGGCCACGCGCCACGTCGGTCGCCGCAACACCGTCGATCGCCCCGCCTGACCCGCCGCTGGCTCTGTCGTAAGTGGGGCCGGTCGGGGCTCGCTGCCGGCTGTCGTTGGGGCGTGCCCCGGCGCCGCGTCCGTCGGTGCTGCGCTTGGGCTACTCGCTTTCTGCGAAAGCAGGGCCAGCTTCGCTTCGGCGATGAACTGCGCCAGGCGGCTGGCTAGCTCAGGCTCTGGATCGGGCTGAGCAGTGCGAAAATTATCGTAATATACGAGCGCTTTCTGTGGCCGATTTAATCGATAATGGCAGCGTCCAATATTTAACAATAATCGCGGCTCGTTGGATTGTTCATATGCACTTGCGTATAACAGCAGAGCCTCTTCGTAACGCCCTTTCCCCCCAAGCTCGATCGCGGCTGCCACTCTCTCTCGACAGGTTTTTTCAACTTGGCAGCGATCAGGGGATGCTGCCTGAGAGATCCCAGGTGTCAGCGAATAGGCCAACCACAGCGTCAGCCCACCTATCTTTGATAACTGCAAGGTGCCATCCTAATCAGAAGTGTTTGTGAATCGCTATGTGTGATTCGTCCTGACGCATTCCTTGTGCTTTGTTTGAATTGGCGTAATCCGCATTGGATGATTGATAAATAATTAATCCATGATCGGCGTAGCCTTCAACGCGGGGGACCGGCGCGACTTGTCATCCTTTCTGCGTTCGGACTTCTTGGCACTGGATGCGCGACGAGCCCCCTTGCCGTTGTCGCCTGGGCCACTGCCGCTTGCCGCGTCTTTGTTTTGCGCCTTCGCTTCGTTCACCGTCGATGGGCTAGGGGACCGACTGGCGGCTGCCGAGGGTGTCGGCGACGCGGCCCCGGGTTCGGCTCCGGCTGGTGAGACCGCGGGCACATCGCTTGTCTGCGCTGCAGCGGCTGGATTGGCGGTCTTTGCCGCCGACGGGTCGAGCGTCGTGACTGGTTTCGACGACAGCAGCCACGCCGTGCCCGCGGCAAGACAAAGCAGTGTAAGTACTCCGACTGGCAGCAGCAGCGACCGCGGACGGGCCGCCCGAAGAGGGGCCGAGATGCCCTGTCCTGTGGCCCGTGTGATCGTGCCAGCACCCGACTGACCGCTCGACTCAGCCGCTGGCACTCCGGACAGCAGGGCCGCATCCCGCGATCGGACCGGGCCAGCCGGGGTTGGCGGGCCGCCCTTGGCACTTTCATCGCTGGGCGCATCCTCCGTCGGTTCGAGCGCCTCTTGGTACAGGACATCGCTGGACGTCGCCTTGGCAACCGGCTGCAAGCTGCGGGACGAACTTCGCGCCGGCAATCGTTCCTGTAACTCACCCGCCACCTGCGCCATCGTCGGCCGAGCCGCGGCATCTTTGGCCAGCATGCGGTCGACCAGTCCGGCTAGCCAGGGGGACACGGTTGGGGTGAAGTCGGTTACGGCGGGCGGGGCCTTGGTCATGTGCATCAGGCCGAGGGCCATCTCGCCCGAGGTCGAAATGAACGGCAGGCGACCGCACAGCAGGCGAAACATCACCACGCCCAGCGAGTACACGTCGGTCTGTCCCCCGATCGCCTGATCGCCGGTGCACTGCTCCGGGGACATGTACGCGGCGGTGCCCAACGTCTGACCAGTGCGGGTTCGGATCTCGTCGCCCTGCAGGTGTTCAGCACCCAGCTTGGCGATGCCGAAGTCCAGCAGCTTGACGCGTTCCCCACCGGGGCCGGCCAGGTCCGGCACCAGCATGATGTTTCCCGGTTTCAGGTCGCGGTGGATGATGTTCTTGGCATGCGCCGCCGACAGGACGCCAGCAAGCTGCCAGCAGATCGTGAGGGTCTCTTCCTCGCTTAGCTTGCCGGAGTGCTGATGCAGCCGCTCGGTCAGCGTCTGGCCCTCCAGAAGCTCCATGACCAGATACAGGCTACCGTCGCTGGCGGTTCCGACGTCTGACACCTGAACGACGCCGGGGTGCTTGATGGCGTTTACCGCCTTCGCTTCGTTGAAAAAGCGCCGCACGACATCGTCGATGTGCGCGTATTCCGGCAGCAAAACCTTGATCGCGACGCTGCGCCCGATCAGCGGGTTTAAGCCTTCGTAGACGGCGCCCATGCCGCCCTGGCCGATTAGCCGCACGATCTCGTAATCGCCGAGCTTGGTGTACTGCAAGGGCCTGCCCCCCCCCGATGCTGGCGCACGTTCCCTGGAAAAGTATAGGCGACTTAGGATCGCAGCATCAAGGCAGTTCTCGACGGGCGGCTGCGTCGAGACCCGTGTGTCGGCTTGTCGCGATGGAACGCGGGCTGGGTACCCACACAGGTGGCAACGCGCGGACTTAGGCAGGGATCCAGGTGTCTTGGTTTGGCAGACGGCCATGCAGCGTGCGGCGCACCATGGGCTGGCCTGACACGACAAGGCCGGCGTAGTCACGTCCCGGAGCCCGCCACGCCACCGCATCGTTATCGAAGCTGCCGAATGGAACCGTCGTCGGCAGCTGGTGACAGCGCGGCGTCTGGTAGTACAGCGCGTGGTCGAACTTGGCCCGTGCGTGGAACTGCCCGTCGTGGACGTGGACAGTTGGGAAGAACAGGCGCGTGGCGTCCC
>JAYRFD010000323.1:0-11457 GCA_041908565.1 Polyangia bacterium
ACCTGGCCCTGGATCCTCGAGACGACCGGCCCGTCGCCCCCGGCGATCGCTTCGATGTCGTCATCGCGGGCGGCGGTCTGTCCTTGGTCTATGCCGCGGCCTTGGCGCAGGCTGGCTTGCGGGTGGCGGTCTTCGATCGACGGGCCATCGGCTGCGGACACCGCGAGTGGAACATCTCGCGTCGCGAGCTTGCGCCGCTGTGCGAGTCCGGTCTGTTTACGAAAGACGAAGTCCAGGCTCTGGTGCGCATGCAGTACCGCATCGGCATCTGCCGGTTTGGCGCCGGGGCCGATCATCCGGTGCGCGATGTGCTGGACTGCGTCGTCGATGCCGAAGCTCTTCTGCGTGCGCTGCGCGACAAGGCACAGGCCGCGGGGGCCACCCTGATCCCACACCACGACCTGGCTGGTTACCGCGTGGGAAACGACGGAGTCGTCATCGCCATCACACCGATAGAAGAATCGCGCCAGCGTCGGTATCTGCAGGCGCGCCTGCTGGTCGATGCGCTGGGCGCGCAGAGCCCGCATGCCGCCTTTGATCTGCTGTGCCCAACGGTCGGCGGCGTCCTGGACAACCTGTGCCTGGGCCGCGCCCGCGACGAGCTGGATCCAGAAGTTGGCGAGATCCTGGTCACCACCGAAGGCGTGCAAGACGGCGAGCAGCACATCTGGGAAGGCTTCCCCGCGCCAGCCGAGACGGAGCCGCACGTCGCTGCAAGGCCAGGCAGCGCACTCGTCCCGTCCCCCGATCCGTCGCAGACCGCGTCGCGACGCATGACCATCTACCTGTTTTATTACCAGCGCAGCCAGCGCATCGCAGACCGCCTGGCTTCCGGCGAACAGCCGCTGCTGGCGCTGTACGAGCGCTTCTTCGCGACGCTGCCGCGATACAAGCGCGGGGCACTGCAGCTTGTGCGACCGACGTATGGCTACATCCCCGGCTACACCCGCTTGCATCCCATGCCGACCTCGCCTCGCGATCGCGTGTTCCTGGTCGGAGACGCCGCCGCGCGACACTCGCCCCTGACGTTCTGCGGCTTCGGATCGATGATTCGTTCCTTCTGGCCGATCACGCAGGGCCTGCTGCGCGCCGTGCGCAGCGACTCGCTGACCCAGCGGCAGCTAACGACGCTGTGGCAGGACCCTCCAGCGCTGCAGGTGATGGGCGGCTTGACGCTGATGATGATGCCGCCGCCCGCGCAGACCTTGGATCAGGCGACCGCCGACCCCGATTGGATCAACCGCCTGCTGGACACCGCGTTTGGCGTGCTGGCTTCCTTCGGGCAAGAAGCCTACGCCGCCTTCCTGCAGGATCGCGTCGACGCGGCGACCTTCACACGCTTCATGTTCGCGACCGCCCAAAAGCAGCCCGCCGTGTACCACAAGGCCTTCGCCCACCTGTCGCCGGGCGAGGTCGCCCGCTTTCTGCAGCGCTTCTGGCAGTTCCGACGATCCGCGCCTCATATCGCCCCGCTGTCTTGAGGAACTTGTCCTTCCGCGAGGGCTTGGTCCATTATCCCGCCCACATTGCCCCACCACCGAACGCGGACGGTTGCCCGCAGCGCACGCGGTGGTCGGCTTGACCTCGTGTCCCATTAAAGGAGCTCGTCATGTCCCTCTCGCTCTCCCGGTCTCTCTCCACGCTGGGTGTGCTCGGCATCTCGCTGGGTCTCTCGGCACTGACCGCCTGCGGCAGCCCCGCATCCGATCATGGACGTGGCGGTGCTTTTACGCGCTTTGGCTTCGATGAAGCCACGCTGGCTGCCGACGGTACGCCGCGCTTCCTGGGTGGCCGCATGAACACCGGAGCCACGACCCCGGCCGGCATGGATGCGGCAAGCAGAGCCGCCTATCTGGCCAGCCATGTGCTGCTGAACGATCTGCGCGCCAGCTATCGCCTGTCGTCGGCCACGTCGTTTTCGGTTCGCAGCAATCAGCTGGACGATGCCGGCAACCGCCTGGTGCGCCTGCAGCAGCGCCACGGCGACCTGCGCGTCGTCGGCAGCGAAGTGGTCGTGCAGCTGGGTCGGGAAGGTGCGATCGAAGGCATCCTCGGCCGCCTGACGCCCGATCTGCCCGCCGATCTGGTGGTGGACGCGCGCCCCACGCTCAGCAGTGCAGAAGCCGTGGCCCTGGCCCTGTCCACGCTGGCCCGCCCCGGCCTGCCGACGCAGATCCATGGCACGCCCGAGCTGGCCGTCTTCATCGACGGCACGACGCCGCGCCTGGTGTACTCCGCCGTCGTCGAGTATTTCGGAACCAAGGGCCGCGCCCTGGAAGAGATCTTCGTCTCGGCGCAAGACGGCACCGTGCACGAGCGCCTGTCGCGCATCTACGAAGCCCTGAACCGCGACATCTACACGCTGAACAAGACCTGCGTGAAGACCGGCATGGAGCTACCGGGCAAGCCGCTGTTCAGCGAAGGCGGCATGTCGACGGATATGCCAGGCACGCGCGCGTACAACAACAGCGGCAACGTCTACTGGTTCTACAAGCACTCGTTCGACCGCGACAGCTACGACGACATGGGCGCCAAGCTGACTTCGTCGGTGATGGCGACCTTCGACACCGGTATGGGCGGCTGCGACGGCGGCAACGCGGCGTGGGTCGGCGCTCCGTACAGCATCATGCTGTATGGCAACGGCAGCCTGGCGGGCTTCTTGTTGAAGGAAATGACCCAGGGCTTCGACGTCGCTGCGCACGAGCTAACGCACGCCGTCACCAACCTGACATCGGACCTGGAATACAAGAACGAGCCCGGCGCGCTGAACGAAGCGATGTCTGACATCTTGGGCGCCACGGCCGAAGCCTGGGTGACGGCCGGTGGTGGAGCCAGCGGCCCGCCCGCGACCTACGCCGCCACCGACAAGACGTGGAAGATCGGCGAAGACGTGATCGGCCCGATCTTCCCGATTCCCGGCGGTGCCCTGCGCAACATGGCGAACCCGACGATCGACATGGTCAGCAAGGACTTCTACGCCGAGCGCTACATCGGCATGGACGACAACGGCGGCGTGCACATCAACAGCGGCATCGCCAACCTGGCGTTCTATCTGATGGTGCAGGGCGGCAGCCACCCGCGCATGAAGAGACCGGCGATTGTCGACGGCATCGGCATCGACAAAGCGATGCGCATCTTCTACTACGCCAACACCCGCTTGTTGACGTCGACCAGCGACTTCCAAGCGGCACGCTATGCCACCGCACGTGCGGCAGAAATTCTGTACGGACGCTGCGGTCGTGAATGGCAAGCCGTCCACAGCGCCTGGGATGCCGTCGGTGTCGCCGGAAGCTGGGCTCTGTGTGTCAGCCCGCCGAGCGGCTTCTAAGAAAGCCTGGCAACACCCGCTGCCGCCCGCCCGGGGCGGCAGGCTTCAGCGCCGTGCGTGGGGGCCGCACAACGCGACAACCGAATCGTTCCGCCGTGCGTGGGGGCCGCACGACGCGACAACCGGATCGCGACAGCCAAATCGCGATGCCCAGATTGCTCCGCTGTGCGTGGGGGCGCACGACGCGAAACGCGAACCCCGAACCCCGAACCCCACCGCTGCCCCGAAGCGGTCTTGGGTCCGAAGTCGCCGGCCTTGTGGTCCCGCGGTCTTGCGTCGGCGGCCTTAGGTCGGCGGTCTTGGGTTGGGGCGGCGCGCGGTCTGTGGCGCTACTCGTCGGCTTCTTGGCCGGTCAGGCGCGCGATCAGACCATCTAGCTCATCCAGCGAGTGGTAGTGCACTTCGATGGTGCCGCTGGTCTTGCTGGCTTGGTTTAGCTGCACGCGCGTGCCCAGCGCCCGCTGCAGCCGCTCTTCGACATCGCGCACACCGGGAGATTTTTCCTTGGGCGCAGCGTTCGCATCGTCGCCGCGCGTCGGACCGCGCGGACCAGCCGGCGCTTGGCCTTTTTGCACACGGCGCACCAGCTCCTCCGTCTGGCGTACCGACAGGCCTTTGCCGACCACCTGGGCCGCGCTGCTTTCGACGGCAGCGACGGATTCCAAGCCCAGCAAGGCCCGCGCGTGTCCCATCGACAGCTGACCGGCGATGACCATGTCGCGAGCCTTGCCCGGCAGCTTCAGCAAGCGCAGGGAATTGGCCACCGTCGCCCGATCTTTGCCGACGCGACGCGCTAGCTCTTCCTGCGTGTAACCAAACTCGTCGGACAGACGCCGATAGGCTTCGGCTTCCTCCATCGGGTTTAGGTCTTCGCGCTGCAGGTTTTCAACCAGCGCAAGCTCGAAGGCGCTGGCGGCGCTGACGTCCTTGACCACCACCGGCACATCGCGCAGCCCAGCCTTCTGTGCCGCTCGCCAGCGTCGCTCACCGGCGATTAGGATGAAGCGCAGGCCCGGCGCCAGCTTGGGATCGTCGGGGCCGAGCGCGCGCACCACCAGGGGCTGCACCAGCCCCTGGGCGCGGATCGACTCGGACAGCTCGTTCAAGCGCTCTTCATCAAAGCGCTGTCGAGGGTTGTCACGCGACGGCGCGATCTCTTCAATCGGGCACAGGAAGAAGTCGCTGCGCACCGTGCTGCCGCTGGTGCGAACCGGATAGGAATGAACCGCAACCGAGCCCGCAGGCGCGTCGCTGTCGGCGGCAGAGCCAGGGGTCGCAGGTCCCGAAGGAATCAGGGCTCCCAGTCCGCGTCCCAGCGCTTTGCGTTTGTCGGTGGCCATGGTCGTCATATCGCCTTGCTGTTCGGTTGGCCGGCGGCCTTGACGGCTTCGGCGCTGGCTGCGGCGCTCGCCCTGGCGCGAGCCGCCCGTCGCTGCAGGAACTCTTGCGCCAGCTGCAGATAGGCCTGCGCCCCGCGCGACGCGCTGTCATACAGCGTGATGGGCAGACCGTGGGATGGCGCTTCCGACAGCCGCACGTTGCGCGGAATCACCGTGCGATAGACACGGCTGCCGAAGTGGCCGCGCACTTCGCCTTCGACTTGCTGCATCAGATTGGTGCGACCATCGACCATGGTCAGCACGATGCCCTCCAGCTCAAGGCCGGGGTTCCAGACGGCGCGCACGCGCTCGATGGTGCTGCACAGGTACGAAAGCCCCTCGAGGGCATAGTATTCGCACTGCATCGGGATGATGACCTGATCGGCGGCCACCAGCGCGTTGATCGTCAGCAGGCCCAGCGACGGCGGACAGTCCAAGATGATGTAGTCATAGCGCTCGCGCACAGCGTCCAGGGCTTCGCGCAGGCGCCACTCGCGACGGTCTTCGGCGACTAGCTCGACTTCGGCACCGGCCAGATCGGCCGTCGCTGGCACCAGCCACAGCGTCGGGATGGCGGAGAGCTGCGTCAGCTCGCGCAGGGACACCTTGTCGATCAGGGCCTGATACAGCCCCTGTTCGACGGTGCCACGGGGAAACCCCAGGCCCGATGTGGCGTTGCCCTGCGGGTCACAGTCGACAACCAGGACCTTTTGGCCGCTCTGTTCGTCGGCTAGCGCAGCGGAAAGGTTCACTGCGCTCGTGGTCTTGCCCACGCCGCCTTTTTGGTTCGCGATGGCGATGACTTTTCCCATGGGTGCTTGGGTCTGCCTGGGGCTAGGGGGCCCTGCAAAGGGGCTGGAAGTCTTTGTGGACCGGCGCGCGGAAACAAGACGCCGCATCCAAAGCGGGCATAAGATACTGGCGAGCCAACGAGTCGACCGAAAAAAAATATAGGCAGACGACCAAAAAAACATATGAGCAAGGCTTGGCCAGGGGGCAGATCCGGACTTAACTTGCCTGGCAAGCAAACACGGCATCCCTGTACGCGATGCGCTGCGACGGTTTTTCGCCCCATCGCCTGCCTAACGAGTGAAGGAGCACCTAGATGACCAAGCCGAAAGCGGGAGCCCCAGAGGTCTCTGGCCCCGTCGAGATTCCCGACGTCCTGTCGATTCTGCCGCTGCGGAATTCGGTGCTGTTCCCCGGCGCCATCATTCCCATCGACGTCGGCCGTCGCAAGAGCGTGCGCCTGGTGGAAGAGGCCATCGCCAAGGAACGCCCGCTGATCGGCATCCTGACGCAGCGCGATGCACGCACCGAAGATCCCAACGAGACCGACCTGTACAGCGTCGGCTGTGCCGCGCGCATCCTGAAGGTCATCAAGCTGGCCAAGGACAACTTTTCGGTCATCTTGCAGGGCGTGTCGCGCATTCGCGTGACGGGCTATGACAGCAACGACCCCTTCTTGCTGGCGCGCGTCGGGTCGGTGACCGAAGGCGGCGGAGCCGATGTCGAGCTGGAAGCGCTGGGCCTGAACCTGAAGGACATCGCCAAGCGCGTCATCAAGCTGATGCCCGAGCTTCCCAAAGAAGCGATGTCGCTGGTCGACAACATCAGCGACACCGGTCAGCTGGCCGACTTGATCACCAGCAACCTCGACATTCCCGTCGAGGAAAAGCAGGACGTGCTCGAGACCTTCGACCACAAGGCCCGCACGCGCAAGGTGCTGCAGTTCCTGACGCGGCAGCTTGAGATCCTAAAGGTCCGCGAGAAGATCAACACGCAGGTGCAAGAAGAGATGGGCCGCAACCAGCGCGAATACGTGCTGCGGCAACAGCTCAAGGCCATCAAGGAAGAGCTCGGCGAGCTGGACGACGGCGGCAGCGACTTCGAGGAATTCAAGACCAAGATCGCCGACGCCAAGATGCCGCCCGATGTCGAAAAGGTGGCGCTCAAGCAGTACGACCGCTTGAAGTCGATGCAGCCCTCGTCCGCCGAATACACGGTGACGCGCACGTACCTGGAATGGCTGGTCGAGATGCCGTGGGCGATCAGCACCGAGGACAAGATCGACATCGGCGAGGCGCGCACCATCCTAAACGCCGACCACTACGACTTGGAAAAGGTCAAAAAGCGCATCCTGGAATACTTGGCGGTGCGCAAGCTCAAGGCCGACAAGAAGGGACCCATCCTGTGCTTGGTGGGCCCGCCCGGCGTCGGCAAGACGTCGCTGGGCAAGTCGATCGCCAAGGCGGTCGGGCGCAAGTTCGTCCGCGTGTCCTTGGGCGGCGTGCGCGACGAAGCGGAAATTCGCGGTCACCGTCGCACCTATGTCGGCTCGCTGCCGGGCCGCATCATCCAGGGCATCAAGCGCGCCGGCACCAACAACCCGGTGTTCGTCCTGGACGAGATCGACAAGCTGGGCCACGACTTCCGCGGCGACCCGTCGTCAGCGCTGCTGGAAGTCCTGGATCCCGAGCAGAACAACACGTTTTCCGATCACTACCTGGAAGTGCCGTTTGACCTATCGCGCGTGATGTTCATCGCGACGGCCAACATCCTGGATCCGATTCCCGCGGCCCTGCGCGACCGTCTGGAGATCCTGGAGATCCCCGGCTATACGCGCAGCGAAAAGCTGATGATCGCGCGCCAGTTCTTGCTTCCCAAGCAGATCGAAGAACACGGCATGAGCAACGCGCAGATCACCTTCGAAGATCCCGCCATCGGCGAGGTCATCGACAGCTACACGCGCGAAGCCGGCGTCCGCAGCCTGGAACGCGAGATCGGCAGCGTCTGCCGCGGCGTCGCCGTCAAGGTGGCCGAAGGCGAGACCAAAGAGCAGGTGCAGATCACGGCGGAAAAGGTCGCGGAGTTTCTGGGTCCGCAGAAGTTCATCAGCGAAGTCGCCGAGCGCACCGCGGTGCCCGGCGTGGCGACCGGCCTGGCCTGGACGGCGGTCGGCGGTGACATCCTGTTCATCGAAGCGACGCGCATGCCCGGCAAAAGCAGCCTGATGCTGACCGGTCAGCTGGGCGATGTCATGAAGGAATCGGCGCAGGCCGCGACGTCGTTTGTGCGCGCGCGCGCCAAGACCTATGGCATCGACGAGCACTTCTTGGAAAAGGCCGACCTGCACATCCACGTGCCGGCTGGCGCGATCTCCAAGGACGGTCCGTCGGCCGGCGTGACCATGTTCGTGGCGCTGACCTCGATGCTGACCAACATCCCGGTGCGACCCGATGTCGCGATGACCGGCGAGATCACGCTGCGCGGCAACGTGCTGCCAGTCGGTGGCATCAAGGAAAAGCTGCTGGCCGCCCACCGCGCCGGCATCAAGCGCGTCATCCTGCCCGAGCGCAACCAGAAGGACATCGTCGACGTGCCGGATGAAGTGAAAAAGGATCTGGAGATCCACTTCGTCACGCGCATGGAAGAGATCCTGCCCTTCGTGCTGACCGCTCCCCTGCCCTCTCCTGCTGCGGCGCCCGTGTCGAGCAGCGAACCCACCGCCCCCGCGCCCACCACACCGGCGTAGCGGGTCGCCAGGTCCCACGCTCGGCCGCACCGCCTCGCTTCTTCCCCGCCGCACCGCATCGCTTCTTCACCGCCGCGCGGCATCGCTTCTTCCCCGCCGCACGGCATCGCTTCTTCCCCGCCGCACGGCATCGCTTGCCCTTTTTTTCACTCTTTCGCTCTTTCGCTCTGGCGCTTGAGCATCTGGCCCCCGCGCGCAGCGTGGGTCACGTCGCCTGGGGGGGCGGACCGCGGGAGCTTGCGGGGCCAACGCGCCCGGCCACAACGCCGGCCACAACAGGCGTTTTTGACGCGCCCCGGCGGGCACGGCAGTGCTGTCGCGCAGAGCGGGGGATGGGGCGCAGGCGCCGGGGGCTCGGCGGGGGATAGCCCACCGGCGCCGCTTGCTGCGCGGGCCCGGCGCCGAACAGGGTGCAGGGCCCGGCCGAAAGCTCTCATCCGGCCGGGCGCAGCACGGCCAGCCATGCCAGGCAGCGGGGTATCGACGGCCGAGCGGGGGACGCGTGCCGCGGCGGATCGGGAAGTGGCGACGAAGCCTGCAGCACCGCGCTTGATCGATGGATGGCGTCCGGCGCAGCCGGATGGCGGTCTGGGATGCCTGTGCTTGGCCGGGCGATCGAGCGGGAGCCGTGCTTTCCGAGCGCCTTTGGTCTGGCAGAGCCCGGTCGGCCGCGCTTGCGGGGGGTGCTTTGCGCGGGGAAGTCCCCCCCACCGCGGGCCGGGCTGCAAAACAGGGTGGAAACGTGCGGGCCGGGCCGTAAAGGGGGGTGGAAACGTTGGGAAAAAAACTTCGCAACTTTGTCCGGCGCCTGCCGAAACCCCTTGTGTTTCAACCCTTTAGGAGACCCCATGGCCCCCCCAACTCTGAGCACAAACCACTCCCTAGAGACGCTGTTCGACGAGATGTTCTTTACGGCCACAACCTTGGGCGCCGACCCCCACGCGGCGACATCCGCGGTGGCCTTTTCTGCCTTCTTGCAGAAAGACTGGCAGCCGGTGGCAGAGCGCGAACGCGCCCTGCGCTGTGGGGTGCTGCTAGCCCAGGCGGCGGTGGGCTCGCTGGATGCGCGCCTGGACACCTGGGTGGATCGCTTCCATCACACCCTGCTTATGAGCACCGGCAACCGCCGCGACGTGCCGCAGTACCAGCGGTACTTTGGCGCGCTGCCGCCCAGCCTGCTGAAGCGACCGGTCTTGGGCGCGCAGCTTGAAACGGTCGCCGCCTGGCTGCCGTCGATTCAGAGCGGCAGCGATGCGGCGCTGACCGCGCTCGGCAAAGAGCTGGACGGCCTGGTGACCGATGGCCAGCAGGCGGAAGCGGGCCTGGATCTGGCGCGCAGCGTGGTCAAAGACTTTCGCGAAGTCGGGGCGCGCCGGGCCCTGTTCGACAAGGCCAATGCCCTGCGCCAGACGACGTTTGGCGAGCTAGCCGGCTGGGTCCACGATCACCCCGAAAAGAACCTGGACCCCGACTGGGCCGATGGCTTCTTTCGTCGAATCGCCCGCGATCGGCTGTCGCCCTACGCAGAGCGGGCTCGCATCCTGGGCGAGATCGGCGAGCTAAACGAGAACCTAGTCGAACGCCAGCAGCGCCTGTCGCAGCTTGACGCGCAGCATGCCGCAGTGGAAGCCCAAGAAAACGAGCGCCGGGCCGTCGAGGAACGCCTGCGCGCGCTGGAGGCCGAGACCCGCGAGAAACAGGCACAGGCCCAGGCGCTTCGTAGCCAGCTAGGGCTGACCAAGAGTGCCCGGCGCTTAACGATCCGTCGAACGAAGTAGTACACAGCGGCCCGGCGGGGTGTCGGCCGTCTGGGCCCCCCTGGACCCGAGCCGTCTTCCTGCGCGGAGCATCCAGCACTAGGCCGGTGGGGTGTCGGCGGCGGCGGCTTTCTTGCTTTCGATGTTCTTGAGGGACTTGCGGACGACCTCGGCGATGTCGAGGACCTGCACCTTTTCTTCGACGCCCGCGTCCTTCACACCGTCGGTGATCATGATGGTGCAGAAGGGGCAGGCGACGGCCGCGACTTCGGCGCCGCTGTCGATGATTTCCTGCGTGCGGTTGCGGTTGACGCGCGGGCCCTTTTCTTCCTGCCACATGCGCCCGCCGCCGGCGCCGCAGCAGAAGCCGTGCTGCTTGCGACGGGGAAGCTCGACGATGTCGCCCTTGGAAACAGCCGACAAGATATCGCGCGGCGCATCGTAGACGCCGTTCCAGCGACCCAGATAGCAGCTGTCGTGATACGTCACGCGCTTGTCCATCTTGTCATCCAGCGACAACTTCCCGTCCGAGATCAGGTGCGCGATGACCTGGCTGTGGTGCAGCACTTCGTAGTTGCCGCCGAACTGCGGATATTCGTTCTTGATGGTGTGGAAGCAGTGCGGGCACGACGTGATGACCTTGCGCACCTTGGCTTCGTTCATCGCTTCGACGTTGGCCTGCGCCTGTTCCTGGAAGATCATCTCGTGACCGGCGCGACGCGCGGGATCGCCCGAGCAGCTTTCCTTTTCGCCGAGCACCGCGAACCGCACCTTGGCGGCGTGCAGCACTTCGACCAGCGCCCGCATCGACTTCTTGATGCGGTCGTCGAAGGCGGCGGCGCAGCCCACGAACAGCAGGTATTCGGGCTCGCTGCCTTCTTCATCGCCCACCGTTGGGACCTTAAACGCCAGATCTTCGGCCCAGGCCATGCGGTCATCGGCGGCGCCCCACGGGTTGCCGCGGCGCTCAAGATTTTGGAAGGTGCGCTGTAGCTCGACGGGAATGCCTTCGCCGTTTAGCACCAGCGAGGTCTTCATCTGCTGGATCTTCAGCGGATGATCGATAAAGACCGGACAGACTTCTTGGCAGGCGCCGCAGGTGGTGCAGGACCACAGCGTCTCTTCCTTGATGCGGCCGCCGATCAGCGGCGGTAGCTCTTCGCCGGCCTTGTCGCCTTCGCCTTCCTTGGCTTCGGCCCCGTCGGTCTTGGGCTGCGCCGCCTTGGCCAGAGCTGCCTTCTGCCGCGCCGCCATTTCGTCCTTCAGATCGTGGATCAGGTGCATCGGCGACAGCGGCTTGTCGGTGTTGTACGCCGGGCAGAAGTTGGAACAGCGCGCGCACTCCGTACAGGCGTACTGATCCAGCAGCGACTTCCACGAAAACTGCTCGATCTTGCTGACGCCCCAGTCGTTGTCGTCGTCGAGGTTCAGCTTGGGCATGACGCCGCGCTGATCGAG
>JAYRFD010000324.1:0-2045 GCA_041908565.1 Polyangia bacterium
GAGGTACCTGTGATCGCGGCGGAAGACACGCGATCTGCGCAGCACTTGCTAGCGCACCATGGCATTCGAGCCGGACGGCCCAGCGCTCAAGTCCTCAGCTTCTTTCTGGGCAATGAAGCGGCGCGGACCCAGGAGCTGCTGCGCGTGCTGCATGCGGGTCAGGACGTGGCGCTGATCTCCGAAGCGGGGCTGCCAGGCCTGGCGGATCCAGGACAGCGCCTGATCGCCTCGGCCCGTTCCCAGAACATTCGCGTGGAAGTGCTACCGGGTGCCTGCGCTGCGCTGACCGCCTTGGTGGGTAGTGGCTTTCCCAGCGAGCGCTTCGTGTTCGCCGGCTTTCTGCCCCGCGGCGAAAGCCAGCGCATCGCGGCCCTGGCATCGCTGCGGGACGAACCTGGCACCCTGCTGTTCTATGAGTCGCCCGAGAGAGTAGCCGCCACGCTGGCCACCATGGTCACGGTCTTTGGGGGCGATCGCCCAGCCTGCGTCGCGCGCGAGCTAACCAAGCTGTTCGAAGAATTCACCGCCGCCTCGCTGTCCCAGCTTGCACAACGCTACGCTGAAGCACCGCCGCGCGGCGAAGTCACCTTGGTCGTTGCTGGCCGCCCTGCCCTTCGGCCCAGCATCCATCTGCCCAAGGATGAAAGCGCGCACCAAGCCAGCTTGCCAGCGCCCAGTGTGGACGCAGCCGCAACGTCGATTGAATCAGCGATTCGGGAACGACTGCAGCGCGGCCAAGGCCCCAAGGACATCTCTACCGCGCTGGCGGTGACGACAGGACTGCCCCGACGCCGGCTGTATCAGCTGGCGCTGTCGTTGCAATCCAGGGGACAGCAGAAACAGGAAGAAGCCGCCGACTAGCTGGCGGCAGAGGCGGGAGCAGCGGGGGCGGGAATGATCGAGACCTTGCGGCGATCGCCCTTGCAGCGGGCGAACTTCACGGTGCCGTCGACCAGCGCGAAGATCGTGAAGTCGCGTCCCAGGCCGACGTTGCGGCCGGGGAAGATCACGGTACCGCACTGCCGCACCAGGATGTTGCCTGCGCGAACCAGCTCTCCGTCGAAGCGCTTCACTCCGCGCATCTTCGGCGCGGAATCACGACCGTTGCGGCTAGAGCCTTGTCCTTTTTTATGAGCCATTGTCTGTCTCCAAACCTACGAAGCGTAAGAGCCCTAGCCCTTGATGTCCTCGATCAGCACCGACGTGTACTGCTGGCGGTGACCGTTGCGACGACGGTATCCCTTGCGGCGACGGAACTTGAACACCGTCAACTTTTCGCCCAGCTCGTGACCCTTGACCACGCCCTGGACTTCGGCGCCGGCGACACGGGGCTTGCCCACCTTGACCTGCTCACCATTGGCGACGAGCAGAACGGGGAAAGTGACCTTCGCGCCTGCTTCGGCTGCGATCTTCTCGACGAGAACGCTCTCGCCTTTGGCGACGCGATACTGCTTTCCACCCGCCTCAATGACTGCGTACATGACTTCTCTTGCTCCTCTATCGGGTCCGGCGAATCCAGATCTGGGTGCGACCTACGCGTTGGGTAAGGCAGGAAACCACAGTTTGGGGAAGCCGGCGAAACAACGTGGGAATTTGCAATCGTGTTGCTGTGAAACGGGAGTGTACGCAAGCGCCTGACGCTGTCAATTGAATTTCCAGACGGGCCGCTTGCTTAGCTTTTCTGCTTGGCTCGCAACAGACGACGAGCCGCCGCCATCTTGTGCACTTCGTCGGGGCCGTCGTAGATGCGCGCACCGCGCTCGTGGCTGTAGAAGAACGACAGCACGCTGTCGCTGGTCAGGCCCAAGGCGCCGTGCACTTGCACCGCCCGATCCACGACCTTCAGCATGACGTTGGCGACGTGAAACTTGATCAGCGAGACGTCGACCTGCGCGTCATAAAAGCCATCGCGTCCGCCGTGTTCTGCCTGGTCGATGCGCCACGCCGTGCGCATCACCAGCAGTCGGGCGGCTTCGATTTCGGCCCGCGATTCGGCGATCCATGCCTGGATGTACCAGATCCCCGGCGGCCTCGGCATCGCCAAC
>JAYRFD010000325.1:0-1548 GCA_041908565.1 Polyangia bacterium
ATCGGCAGCAGGGAAACGGGAAAGCGCATGCCGATCAGCGAATCGGCCTGCATCGGAGGCTGCGCCCAGCCCGCCACCATCTGGATCTGTTCGGGCTGCCCGGCTGCGTTCCATTCCAGCAAGCCCAGAAAGGCATGGCTTGCGTTGGGCGCAGCGATGCTGATCGCGCGCACAGCTTCCTCTGTGCTGCTTGCTTCATTTAGTCGCGAGCTGACTTCATAGAGCAGCGAAGTCTCTTCGAACACTTCGCGCAGCGATCGCTGAATGTGCAGGTTGGCAGCAAAGGACGCGACAGCATCTGCAAGCAGGGCATAGACGCTTCGCTCCTCGCTGGATAGCGTGTGCGCGGTGGCCCAAAAGATCGCCAGGCAGCCATGCCAGCTGCGATGCGCGCGCGAATACAGCGGCAGCAGCAGCAGCGCGCGCTGACCAAGCAGGGCTAGCTGTTCGCGCGCTTGTGGACTGCAGCGCGCGTCCTCTTCGACGTTGGCGATCGCGATCAGCTCGGATGGGCTATCCAGCCAGACCCGTGTGAGCTGCCACAGCCAGGGCAGGGCGGTGCCACCCAGTCGCGGATGCGAGAACCTGAGCTGTCCGCCTTCCCAGATCGCCGATAGCTCGCCACGCTCGATGCGACCGTCGGTGTCCAGGTGCAGGTGGATCAGGTGAGCGGCGCAAGGCTGCGTCCGCTGGACGTACAGCATCGCCGCGGCCAGCAGATCGTTTTCGTTTCGCGCTTCGGCCAACGCTGCATGCACGGTGGCAAGCTGTTCCGCCAGACTGGGCTCGATCCCCGTCGGTACTTGCTCCTTTTGCGCTGGATTCGCCGCTTGGCCAGCGGTCGCTGCAGCTTCCAGACTGGCTGTCGAGGGCGGGGCGGCCCCAGAAGCCCCCTCGGGTGATTCCGGATGGTTCATCGTGTGGCGATCGTATCACTCCAAGCACTGCACTTGCGCTCAGTTAACGCTTCGAAAGCGGGCTGGACTACACTGCCGCGGCCATGCTGCCTACCACCGTCGCCATTTCCGCACCGACTTTGGTACATCACGACATTGGGTGCGCGTTTGGCGGCAGCGATACCTTCCACTCGTGCCCGGGGCTCATCCTCGACACCGAGACGACCGGCGTGCGCGCCGATGCAGATCACGTCGTCGAACTGGGCGCGATCGCGTACGCCGCCGGTCAGCCCGCTTTCGAGCGGCGCATGCGCCTGAATCCCGGCTGCCCGATCCCTAGTGCGGCCAGCGCCATCCACGGCATCACCGACGCCGATGTCCGCGACAAGCCCCGCTTTTCCGAGATCGCCGAGCGCTTCCTACCCTATCTGGATGCTCGCATGCACCAGGGGGTCGAGCCGTGGCTGGCTGGCTACAACGCGCTGGCTTTCGATATTCCGCTGCTTAACACCGAGCTAGCTCGGGCGGGCAGCAGCGCGCGCATTCCCCTCGATCGCGTCGTCGATCCGATGGTCTTTGTGCGCTGGCACCTGCGGCACCTGCGCAGCCGTTCGCTGGAAAGCGTCTGCCGCCACTTCGAGATCCCGGCCGG
>JAYRFD010000326.1:0-9736 GCA_041908565.1 Polyangia bacterium
CTGCAGAAGTAGGGCGGCGCCGCAGCCTGCCCGTTTTGGGGCCTCGGCAGCGACGTGGGACATCGATTCTGCGGGATCGGGTGTTATACATGGATAGCCGGCTTGCCCCGTCCGGCCCCCCTGGACATGACCCCCGCGTTCGCGATCTTTGCGTTGGTGACGCTGCCAAACCTTCTGGCGTTTCCCGACATCGGTGTCGAGACCGGTGGAGGCGGCGGAAACGCCGTGCCGCGCCCCGGGCCGCAGGTCCGTCTGGTCCGCACCCCAGGCATGCGAGCCGTGCAAGAGGTGACCGAGGCCTTCAGCGAGGGCTGCCGCGTTCAGTTCCAGCAGGTGTCCATGGGCGACAGCCCCAACGACTTGGCTCGCACGCGCGAGCTTGCGCAGTCCGCACGCTTGCTGGTCGCCGTCGGCCAGCCGGCTCTTGAGCTTCTGACCGGTGCTCGCGCGCACATCGTATATGCCTTGGCACCCGACCCACCGACGGGAGCCATCGGCACCAACACGTCGGCTCCCCCCGTGCAGGTGTTTCGCGCCCTGCAGCAGCTCAGGCCAAAAACACACCGGATTCTCGCCATTTCCAGCGAGCGCGGCCATCATCGCGTCATGGCGGCCCGCGGCGCTGCTCGCAGCTTGGGCATGGAACTGGTGGATGTGCCGGTCACTGGCGGCGATACCGCCATCCGCGCGCTGCGCGAGCTGTTTCTGCCCACTCCCGAGGAGATCGCCAAAGCAGGCGGCCTGCCCAGCGCCGGCCAAGTCGACGCCATCTGGCTGGGGGCCGATCCGCAGCTGATCAACATGCAGGTGCTGCAGTTCGTGCTGCGGCTGCAGATTCAGCGCGGCGTGCCGGTCATCGCAGCGACGCGCCAGCAGGTGTTTTTCGGAGCGATGATGGCCGTCGACTGGCCTCCCGAGGCGGTCGGACGTCACTTGGCCTGGCAGGTCAATCAGCTGCTGCACGACCCCGGGCATATGGAGCTGGTCGCGCGCGACCATCCCAGCGGCACCCCTGAAATCGTCGTCAATGCGCACGCGGCTCGTCGGTTGGGTGTGCATCTTGAACGCGCCCGTCAGCACGCAGGCTGGAAGGTCTTCGAGCGATGAGCCAACCGCCTGCCTCGGAAGGATCGGGGCCCGCCCCTTCTCCCGATCACAAAGCCGGCCCACCGTCGACGGAACCTTCGGTTGACGGAACAAGCGAAGCCCCAGCCGCCAGTGATCCCAGCGCAGCCGCTGCAGTAGAACCCGCCAGGGCCGAGCCAGCACCGGCCAATCAATCAGCGACGGCAGATCGCACCGCAGACCAAGCGGCCTCGCCCCCAACTGAGGTGCCGCCCGACCTGGCCAGCGACAGTCACTCCGCTGTTCCTGCGGTCCCTGCGGTCCCTGCCGATGCGATCCCGGATGCGGCAGCCAAGCCAGCGCCCGATCCGGTCCCCACACCAGCCTCGCCAGAGCCCGCCCCAGCGACGACCGACGCTCCGCGAGGCAAGGGCAGCGGTCGATCAAAGACGGTGGCAGCCGCTGCATCGGCATCCGCAGCGACAAGCGCAGCAAGCAGCACGGGAAGCAACAAGGACCCAGGAAAAGAGCCCAGCGCGTCCGTTTCGACGTCGAGCCGACAGCCGGTCGTGCGCCCCGATTCTCTGTCGGTGCGCGATACGCTGCCGTTGGCACAGCCGCAGGGGCTGGCCGGTCGCCTGTACGATCCGGCCGATGAGACCGGCGAGTCCCCCCTGGCGCCGTTCTTGTCGCCGGCCAGCTTGCTGGAACAGAGCGGCGAAGTCAGCGGCTGGGGCACCCTGCTCATGCGGCAGCGCTCGAGCTTCTTTCGCCAGGTCTTCCTGTGGCTGCTCGCGATCTCGCTGCTGATGTCGATTGGCTCCGGCGCGATCTATTACAGTCGGCAGCTGACCTTTGTTCGCGAAGATCAGGAACAGCGCGCAGAGCTCTTGCTGGGCTACCTGGCGACGCAGTCCGAGCTGGGTGCCTTCGCCGGTGACCGCGTGCTATTGGAAGGCCCCGTCCGACGCATGGCCGACCTGCAAGATGTCGTCTATGTCGCGGTCTATGACGGTAGCGGGCGCGAGCTGATCAAGACGGGAACGCGATCCGGACAGACGCAGCCCGATCCGCAGCCCGGCTTGGTCAATGAGCTGTTGCGGCGCGCGCGGCAAGAGACCGAAGTCGCGCAGCCCCGTCGCGGAGATCTGTTCCTGCAGTCGGTTTCGCGCCTGCGCCACCAAGTTCAGATCGACAAGCTGAACTGCTTGGATCTATACGCGCCCATCGTCATCAGCGAACGTGGCGCCGCCGGTGTCACCGCATTTCTGTACCCCAGTGATCGCGCCGCCCAAGACCGCGTCGTCGGCATCGCCCGCGTCGGCCTGTCCCTGGCGTCAGCCAACGAGCGCCTGAGCGAAGTCGCGCGCTGGGGTGCTGGCTTGGGTCTTTTGCTGCTGGTCTTGGGCGCCACGGCCGCGTACTTCATCGCCGGTCGCATCAGCGTCCCGATCTTGGAACTGGCCCGCGGCGCCGACGAGATCCGCAACGGCAACCTGCACCCACGCATCCAGGTCAACCGCAGCGACGAGCTGGGCATGCTCGCCGAGTCGTTCACGCGCATGGCCGAGCGCCTGCGCGAGACGATGTCCGCTCTGTCTCGCCTGAACCGCGATCTGGAAAGCGAGGTCAAGCGCCGCACCCGGCAGATCCGCTTGGCGTACGCTTTCACCTCCGTCCTTAACTCTCCGATCGATCGCAGCGACGAAGTGATCGACGCGGCCGACCTGACCGTCATGCTGGATCAGGCGCTGGCCGCGCTGGTCGAAGCGACGGGAACCAAGGGTGGCGGCGTCTTCCTGATCGACGACAACAACCCCGATGGCGAGCTTTTGGTGCGCGCGGCCTCTGGCGTGTCGACGCATACGCTGGGCCCATCGCCTTCGCTGCGTACGTTCTTAGAGCAGCGTCCCAAGAATCCCGACGGGACTCCGGTGGCTCTAACCGAAGCCGTCGTGGTGCTGAATCGCCGCCTGCTAGTGCCCTTGGTCTTCCGCAATCACCCGCTGGGTCTTTTGGTCCTGCTGCTGGCCAGCGACGACATGCCAGAGCCGGGCCTGGTCGAATTCATGCGGCAAGCGGCCGCCCAGCTGGCCATCGCCGTCAGCAATGCGCGCGCATATACCCGCGTCACCCAGCTGGCCAGCGAGCTGCGACAGCGCAACGAAGCACTGGCCGCCCAGCGCGACCAAGTGCGAGCCCAGCGCGATCAGCTGGCCGAGCAGCGCAACCAGCTGGAAGAACAGCGCAATCAGCTGGCCGCGCAGTCGATCCAGCTGCGCATCCAGCGCAATCAGCTGCGCGAAGTGAACCGCCTGAAGTCGGAATTCTTAGCCAATGTCTCGCACGAGCTGCGCACGCCGCTCAACGCGATCATGGGCTATTCCGAGCTCATTCACGATCAGATCTACGGCCCGATTCCCAACGAAGCGCAGGATGCGATCGCGGGTGTGCTGGCGTCGTCATCGAACCTGCTGCGATTGATCAACCAGATCCTGGATCTGTCGCGCATCGAAGCCGGTCGCATGGAGGTGTACTTCGAGCGGCTCGATCTGCACTCGCTGTGCACCGCGGTTATCCGCGAGGCCGAAGCGATGGGTCGCGACCGTCCCTATCGCGTGCAGCTGAACTGTCCGCGCGATCTGTTTGTTCAGACCGACTCGGTCAAGCTGCAGCAGATCCTGACCAACTTGATCGCCAATGCCATCAAGTTCACCCCGCAAGGGGCCGTGATTGTCGAAGTGCGCGCCGGCGACGGCCGCGACGATTCGATCTACATCGCGGTCAAAGACACCGGCATCGGCATCCGCGCCGAGCACTTGGAGCTGATCTTCGAAGAGTTCCGGCAAGTCGATGGCAGTTCGACGCGACGCTACGGGGGCACGGGCTTGGGCCTGGCGATCGCGCGCCGCCTGGCCGAGATGCTGGGCGCCACGCTGACCGTCGAGAGCACCTATGGCATCGGATCGACATTCAGCATTCGGCTGCCGCGAACTCCCCCGGCGCGAGGAACACAGAAGGGCCGCTTGCGCGAAGGCGACAGCAACCCAGCACTAAGCCTGTCCGATCCAGAGATCCCCAAGCTGCTGCTGGCGGCCGGGGCCGGCGATCTTTCGTTGGCAGATGCAGCGATGCGCCACCACACCCCGCTGCCGATGCCCAATCCACGCTTGGCGCAGACGGCTGCGACGACAGCCTATCTGGGTAGCGAGCCAACGCCGCTCCCCATGCAGCGCCCCGATCTACCGCCGGATGGCGTTCCCGAAGGAAAGCCCGATGGATCGCCGCGCTAATCGCAGTCTGGGTACTCGTCGCATCCACAGTCGTGCGATCCCTGAGGTAGACCCCGCGATCGTTGAGCTCGGCCCAGCGCTGGCATCCGACGGCAGATCGCAGCCGTCCCGGGCTCGCGTGCTAAGTTGATGCCGTCGCGCCGCGCTTGCGCTGTAATGACATGGACTGCGTCGCCTGCGGGCCCGCCACACCTTTTGGACTGAGAGCCCTCCCTTGAGCACCGAAACCAACGATTCTCGCGCCACGGCTCAGAACTACACGGTTCTTTTGGTCGACGATGACATGCACAACCAGAAGATCTTCGACACCGTGTTACGCCATCATGGCTTCGGCGTGCGCATGGCCGCCACTGGCGAAGAAGCGCTGCGGGAAGCGCGCGCCCACTTGCCGCAGCTAATCCTGATGGACCTGTCGATTCCCGTCGTCGATGGCTGGGAATGCACGCGGCAGCTAAAGGCCGCGAACGAGACCAAGCACATCATCATCCTGGCGCTAACCGCACACGCCATGCGCGGCGATCAAGAGCGCGCGTTGGCCGCCGGTTGTGACGGCTACCTGGCCAAGCCGATCTCGCCCAAGCGCTTGGTCGACGAGGTCAAGCGCATGCTGAAGATCGCCTAGCCAGTCCTCGCCTTCTGATCAGACCTTTCAGACCTTTTCTCTCCTGCTCGTTCCCCCCCGTCTAGCTCCCCCTTCGCCTCGTGTCGGCCCAGCTTGATTCGTCTCGAGCCGCCTCGAGCCCGCTGGGTTCTTCGCGGTCTCTCGCGATTCTTCGCGTGGTCGCTCGCGCTCTCTCGCCTCGGCTCGTGCGCTCCCTTTTGTTTGCGGAGCGATCTGGCTTCGATCCAGACGTTCTGATTACCAGGGCAGTCCGCGCACCAACGCCACTCCCGCGAACACGATCAGCAGGGCAAGCAAGGCATTGATGCGGCCCATGCGACCAGCGCGGCGACGCCAGATCTCGGCTTCTTTCGACTGCGTCTGCGCTTCCAAAAGAGCACTGGCGCGCGGCCCGATCCAAAAGTCGTGCAGCCCGCTGACCACGACAATGAGCAGAAACAATCCCAGCTTGTAGCAGACGGCGCGGCCGAGCGGAGACCGCAGGAAGTCAGGGTTTGCGAAGCTGGCCAAGCGGACCCCGCGCACCCACAGGTTGTACGTGCCGGTGATCGCAAGCAGCACGAAACAGATCCAGCCGATGTTGCGCAGGCGGGTGCCGGTCTCGCGCAGGATGGCCGCGGCCTTGGCGCGTTCCCCGCGACGAAGCCACGGCACGATCACCAGCATCAGCATGACCATGCCGCCCACCCAGGTGATGGCGCATAGGATGTGCAGAAAGACCGAAAGCAGATACGCGAGGTGCATGCCTAGCGACAGTATCTTGAGCTGATGGTGCGCCTGGCAACCTTCTTGCAAGAGTTGCAGTGCAAGCTCGCACAATGCGCAGATTCTTCGCGCATCCGGACGCGGACCTGCAAACGACGAATCGACGAATCAAGGAAGGATGACCATGACCCGAACCACACTCACTCTCTGCGTTGGCTTGTTGGCCCTCGCGCCGGCGTGCAACAAGGCCGGTGGTGGCGGCATCCCGGAAGCGGCCAAACAGGAAGCCAAGATGATCTATGAAACGCGCTGCACCACCTGCCACGGTCCACGGGGTGCGGGCGATGGCCCCGGCTCGGCGGCGCTGACCCCCAAGCCACGCAACTTCCAAGACAAGGCCTGGCAAAGCAGCATCAGCGATACGCAGATCGAGACGATCATCAAGGGCGGTGGCATGGCGGTTGGCAAGAGCCCGGCCATGCCCCCCAACCCCGATCTGGACGCCAAGCCGCAGGTCGTGGCGGCCCTGCGTGAATTCATCCGCAGCCTGAACCAGTAGCCACCACGCCGCGCTCCGCACGCCCGATGGAGCCGGCGGTTTGCGCCCCCCTTCATCCCGCCCCCCGTCGCTCCCCTCTCCCACTTCCCCCAAGCCTCGATGATCGATGACGGTGTAGAAAGCGGCCGTCGCTGGGCCAAGAACCCGCGGGTCATCGAACGCCCAAGGCTTGGGCGGCTTCAGACGAAGATGCGCTGAAGGTAGGCTTCCAGCCGGCTGACATCGGCAGGCTGACTGCGATAGGCGACGTGGCCGTCGGGTCGAATCAGGTACAGGCAGTCGTGGCGCGCGCCATAGCGCTGATGCAGAGCGCCGCCGCGATCGAACAGCAAAGGTCCATCCCAAGGCTGAACCTGGGGACCGATGGGCTGCGGGCTGACCTGCACCAAAAGGACGCGGATTCGCTGGCCATATCGTTCGCGAATGCTGCAGGCGACCTGGACCACGCGTAGATAAGCGGCAGAGGTCTCGTGCGCGCCGACAAACAAGAGCAGCGTGTGCTGCGTTCCACCCAGCAGCGAAAACAGCCGCTTCTGGCCTTCGCCACCGACGTCGATGACCTCGTTATCGAACGCGCGCTGACCCGGCTTGGGACCGCCCCCAAAGGCCAGCCAGCTACGCAAGCCGACGCTTTCTTCTTCATACACCGAGCCCGTAACCTGCGTGTCGTGATCTTCTGTGACGATGGGGCTTTTGCCATAGTCGATGTCGAGCATCGACAGAGTCCGCGACACCTTGCGCTGCACAAGGCCCATCGGCGTCAACAAGCGCAGAAGAGCATTGCGCAGGCCCTGCGCGATGGGGTTGTACAGCGTCAGGATGTCGTTCAGTCCACGCGTCGTGGCATCGGTGGTCGAAAGCAGCTTGTCCGCGACGGGAATGCGCTCGCTTTCGTACGATTCCAGGACGCTGGGGTTGCCGCCCTGCTTCAGCACCAGGCCCAGCTTCCAGCCCAGGTTGAAGGCGTCCTGCATGCCGGTGTTCATGCCCTGCCCCGTCGATGGGCTGTGCGTGTGAACGGCGTCACCGGCCAGAAATACGCGGCCCAGGCCAAAGTGCTCGGCCCGACGGCAGTGAATCGTGTATTCGTTCATCCAGGCCGCATCGCTGACGCGCGCGCCTTCGGGACCGCGGGTGTCCAGCAGGTACTGGAAGTTTTCCAGCGTCGGAGCGAGCCCCGCGTCAAAGATCATCAGACGATAGCGATGCTCGCCGGGCAGCGGAAAGGCCCCCAGCGGGCCGTGTTCAGACACAAAGCCAATCACTTCATCGTCGGGGTGACGCAGCGGCCAGTCGATGCGCACATCGGCCTGAAGGACGCGCTGACGATACGTGCTGCCAACGTATTCGATGCCCAGAAGCTGTCGCACCGTGCTGCCGACGCCGTCGCAGCCCACCAGATAGCGAGCCCGAATGCTGTCTTCAAGCCCATCGGATGCGCGATGGATGTACGCGCTGACGCCATCCAAGTCTTGCCGAAGATCAACCAGGCGCGTCTGACGTTCGATGTCGATGCCGAAGCGCTGAAGCTGTTCGATCAGCAGCACCTCGGTGTCGTGCTGCGACAGGCTCAGCATGTATGGATAGATGCTGTCCGCCTCGCCGACTTGGAAGTGGAATAGCCGCTTGCAGTCCTGGCTGTACATGCTCAGGGTGTGCAGCGGCTTGCCGGCGGCCAGGAACGGCCCGACGATGCCCAGCTGTTCCAGGATCTCAAGCGTGCGCGCGTGCAGAACCTGCGCCTTCGACCAGGGAGTCGGTCCGCGCCCGGCGTCGATCAAGCGAACGCGTAGGCCATAGCGGCACAAGACGCACGCGAGCATCATGCCGGTGGGTCCCGCTCCGACGATCAGCACATCGCAGCTAGCATCGCGCGGATCGACGGGAGGCCCCTCAAACTCTCGCCCGGCGTCTTCCGCCCCGCGACTCTGCACCCGGTCGCCCTGTTCGGACTGTGGATCCTTGGACACAGCCAACCTTCCTTTCCCTGACAAGGACCGCAGCCAGGCTCTGTGCGAAGATCCTGCGCGCGTCCGTTCCCCCTGCGGCCGACTACATCACGTATGGGATGTCCAACAACACCATGTGATAGCTGTTGGTCCCCAGCCGGCCTGCCAGGCCAACATTGTACGCGATGCCGGGCCGCAAGAAGCCGCGTCCAAGCTTGGCGTGAAACCGAGGCCCCAGGGCCAAAGACAGGTTGTCGCGCAGGGTCTCATCGGCAGCAACGGCATCGGGCGTGGACAGCCAGCGCTGATAGCGCAGCTCGGCGCTGAGCGACAGCCACTTGGTCGCGAAGTATCCGGCGTGCAGTCCCATCGTGAAGTTGGTACGAAACGCATCGGTCTGCGTCGCTTCGTTCTTGACCCGCATCAGCTGCAGCACCGTCGCTTCCACCTGCAGCGTCAGGCCGTGGCCGACATAGGCGAAGTCGATGCCAGGGAACAGCGTGAAGTCATTGACTGCAAACATCGCGTTGTCCATGGCCGACCGCGAATACAGCCCTGCGGCCGTCGCTGCGGTGGCCAAGGGATCGGCTGCTTTGACGCCGCCTGTGCCAATGGGCAGCGTGGCGCCCAAGAAGAAACCAAGCCGCAGGTTGGCCGGCAGCTTCAGACCCCAGATGCCTCCCAGTGCGACGTTGGGAACCGAGACGCCCGATGTGCCATCGGGAGCCGAGTTGCCGATCAGCCCCCAGCGCACGAGCCCCATAAAGCGCGGCGTGAAGCGATAGCCAATCAGCGGCAGGATCGTCGTCGTCACACCCAGGTTGTCGTTGTTGCGATAGGTCGCGACCACGCCATCTAGGCGCAGCACGGTCACCGGCACAATCGGGCGCAGCCCCCAGGGCAGCGAATACGGCGCGGGCCGATCGGGCTTGGGCACCGCAGGTGCGGATCCGTCCGCTGCAGGTGGCGGCGCGACCGGCGGGCTGGGCGCAGCAGCTGGGGTGGGTGCAGTGACAACACTTGCGGCTGGCGCCGTCGAGTTTGCATCCGCAGACGGAGCAGCGACAGGCGGCGCCTGATTCGCGGGCGCGAGCGCCGCTTGGCCAGCACTCACCGGGGCAGCGGGAACAACCGGCGCCACTGGATCACTGCTCGGCACCCCCTGTGCCGCAGCCGGACCCGAGAGCGCCAACAACAGAATCGATCCAAGCGAGAAACGCATTTCACCTCTCCTCCCCTCACGTCGATGCATCGCGTAGGCCAATGGCCGGCGATGCAGCTCGCGCGCGGCCCCTCCTGTGGCTGCGGCGTGCTGCCAGCGCGCGTGATCGCAGGCCGGCAGCGAGTCTGCGTAGTCCCGATGGTTAACCGATGTGGATCGGCGTCCCGTCGGAATCATCCGTCGGGGCAGCCATCGGGCAGATCATCGCGTCGTCTTCTAGTTCGCCGGTCGCGATCGTCGAATGCACCGATCCATCCGGCTGCACAAGCGGCAGATGCACGCGCGATGCAAGCGGCTCGTAGCTAAGGCCTTGGCTGGCGC
>JAYRFD010000327.1:0-4691 GCA_041908565.1 Polyangia bacterium
AACGAAAAAAGCGACTGCGACGTAGATTGCGCGGTGGGCACACTGACAAGTTGCATAAGATGAGCCCACATGGAGTGTCTTGCCGGCTCGCAGCTAGCCGAGCTACTGAGCGGCGCCGCGTCGCCTGACTTGGTTGTGCACGTGGATGACCACATCGACAGCTGCGCCGACTGTCGGCAGCTGCTCTTGAACCTGGCGCGGGCCATCACGTCTTCCATGCCGCACATGACGCAGGCCGATGCCGCCGTCCAGCCAGCGCAGCGGCCGGCCGGCCATGCGATGTCCGTCGGCCGTCGCTACCGCATTCTCGATTTACTCGGGGAAGGGGGCATGGGGCGGGTGTACCGGGCATACGACCGGCTGCTGGGAACAGAGGTGGCGCTGAAACAGGTCCTGTTGTCGCGGGCGAACACGGACTTGCCGCGCAGTGTCGACCCGTCTGCCGATGCCTTCACGGCTGAACCCGACGGGGGGCGAGCGAGGGCTATCGCGAATGGGTTGCCCGCACGGACACGCGGCCGCGACGAACATGTGACGCTGGCGCGCCTGAAAATGCTGGCGGATGAATTCCGCGCGCTGGCCACACTGCGCCATCCCAATATCGTCAATGTTCTTGACTATGGCTCGGATGGCGAAGGCCGCCCCTTCTACACGATGGAGCTGCTGCCGGGGGCGCAGCCGCTGCTGCTGTTCGCGCACGGTCGTCCTGTCGCTGAACAGGTGGGGCTGCTGATCCAAGTTCTGTATGCGCTGGCTTACCTGCACCGGCGCGGCATCCTGCACCGAGACTTGACCCCAAGCAACGTGCTGGTTGTGCAGGGCGCGGAGGGGGCGGTCGTCAAAATCGTCGATTTTGGGCTGGCTCTGGACGCCGCGCATCCCCATGAAGGCTCGTTGGCAGGAACGATCTTGTACATGGCGCCAGAGCTGTTTCAGGGGCAGTCGGCCAGCGAGTCTTCGGACCTCTATGCCGTCGGGGTGATGGCGCATCAGATGTTGACTGGCACCTACCCCTTTCGCTTTGAAGACGGGGCGGGCGGACTGCTGCGGGAAGTCTTGGCCGGGGCTCCCGATCTGTCCCTGCTGCCCGCGGCCATGCGACCGGTGATCGGCCAAGCGTTAAGCAAAGCCCCGAGGGACAGGCAGGCGAATGCCGCCACGCTGCTGCGCGAACTGGCGTTGGCAGCGGGGCTGCCGATGCTGAGTGAGCCGGTTGCAACGCGCGACAGCTACTTGGTGGCCGCGCGCTTTGTCGGTCGCCAGACAGAGCTGCTACAGCTTCAGTCGGCGCTGTACGCCGCTCAGCAGGGTTCCGGGGCGGCGTGGCTGGTCAGCGGGGAGAGCGGCGTCGGAAAGTCGCGTCTACTGGAAGAGCTGCGCAGCCAAGCCCTGCGGGCGGGCGTGATGACCGTGCGCGGACAGGCGATGTTCGGGGGACCTGCCTTCCATCTGTGGTCGGACGTGCTGCGACTGCTGGCGCTGCAGGTGCCACCGGATGAACTGGAAGCCGGCATCTTGGGCACGCTGCTGCCCGACTTGCCGCTGCTCATCGAATCGGTCGTGATCGCGCCCCCGCAAGTGGATTCACCCAGCGCCCGCTTGCGGCTGTTTCACGTCGTCGATGCGCTGCTGCAGCGCCTGCCCGAGACGATGCTCGTTCTGCTCGAAGATCTACAGTTCGCAGATGCCGAAAGCATGGCGCTGCTGGCGCACTTGGCGAGCGCAGCATCGCGGCGCGGCCTGCTGCTGGTCGCAACGTACCGCACGGACGACGGGGCCCGCACCGCGGATGCGCTGCCGCAGCTATGCAGACTTCGGCTGCCGCGCCTGACGCGCATGGAAATGGCAGAGCTCTGCGAATCGATGCTCGGGCGCGATGCGCACAACCAAGGCCTGCTCGATCTGGTCGCCACCGAGACCGAAGGGAATGCCTATTTCATCGTGGAAGTGATGCGGGCCCTGGCCGCCAGCAGCGGCTCGCTGGCCGACATTGGGCTGGGGGGCTTGCCGCAGCGATTCTTCGCGGGCGGAATCGAGCAAGTGCTGGAGCATCGGCTGTCGCGAGCGCCTGCTGCGGCACGACCTCTGCTAAATCTGGCGGCCGTGGCCGGTCGTGAAATCGAGCTGCCTTTGATGTCCCATCAGCTGCCGGATGTGGAAGCGCAGATCCTCAACTTGGCAGACGTGGGCCTGCTGGAGTTCAACCAGCAGCGTTATCGTTTCAGTCACGACAAGCTTCGCGAACGGGTGCTGGTTTCGCTGCCTGTAGACGAACGCAAGCAGCTTCACCGCAGCATCGCCACCAGCCTGGAACAGCTTTGGCCCGGAGATGAGGGACGCGCTGCCCAAGTGGCATTTCACTATGGCGAAGCGCACATGCCCGAGAAGGCGGCCCAGTTCTATGTGCAGGCAGGGGACACAGCGCTGCGACGGGGGGCGCCCGGAGAGGCCGCGATGTTGCTGGACAAAGCGCGGCTGCTGCATGCGCAGGTTCAGATGCCTCGCCTGGCGGAAGTTCGACTGTGGCGCGGCATCACGGAAGCGCGCTTTGGGCTGGGGCGACTGCGCGAATCGGAAGACGCACTGCGCCAGCTCTGCGCGGTGGCGGGCACACCGCTGCCGACAGAGCCACTGCGCTTGTGGTCGCGGGTGGGGCGTCTGGCCGCTGGGCTGCTGGGAAGCCGCCTGGGATGGTCTGACCCCGCTACGTCTTCGAACGATCCCGAGCAGCGGGCCATCTGGGCCGAGCTGCTTGCGGGCCTTGGGGTCGAGGAGGTGTTTGTCTGGACCGATCAGCCGGAGCTTGGCCTGCTCTGCACGCTGTTCGGGATGAGCCTTGAAAATCGGCTGGGCATGGCGCCCCGACGCAATTACCACCGCTCGGCGCTGTTCTTTATCCTGTCGCACACGCCGCTGCGCGGACCGTGTTTGCGCCATATGGAATACGTCGCGCGTCACGATGCGGACGTCTTGGCGGGCACGCACGCCGAGATCGACTTTCTGCGGGTCCGCGCGTTGGTCGAGATCAACGACGGCCAGCTTCATCGCGCCGCGCAGCACGCGGCGCAGGCGGTCGCGCTCGCACGCGCATACAAAGATGATCTCGCACTGCTGCACAGCCTGCTGCAGCTGCAACTGACCGCCGCCGGGCTCGACGATTTCCCGCGGATGCTGGCGATTAGTCGCGAGATGGAGCCGCTGGCCCAGCGCGCCGAGAACGCGCGATACCTGGCGCTGGCATACATCGGCCAAGGTGCCGCGCAGCTGAACATGGGCGACTATCCCGATGCGGTCGCGCAGCTTGAAAAGGCGCATGCCTACTTGCCACAGGAGCTGGGCCCCATTCCGGAGTCCATCACGCTGGGCTTGATGGCCAGTGGCGCACGGCATCTGGGAGCCTACGATCGCGCGGGGGAGCTTTCAGACCAAGCGCTGACCGCGCTTCAGCGCACTCGCTGGAATTTGGTGCAGCTGCGCCACCCCCTGGTTTGCATCTTGGACGCCTACCTGGCCGCGCCCCGGCCGGAACGGTACGAGACCCAAATCAAGGCGGCCCTGGCCCGTCTGAAGACGCTCGCGCGTCGCTTTCCGCAAGCGGTATCCGATGCTGCCCTGTTCCACGGTCGCTATTTTTGGCGCTTTGGAATGCCTCAGCGCGCGCTTCATTCCTTTCGGAAAAGCATCGAGACAGCCAGCAAGTTTGGAACAAAGACGGAGGCGGCGATCGCGCACTACTGGTTTGGCTGCTTCGCGCAGAGCGAGGCGGGCCGGGGCCTGGTGCGCGAGGGCGCAGAGCCACACCTACGCGCCGCGCTGGCGACGTTTCAGCGCACTGGCGCGAGGGGCATGATGCGGCTAACCGAAGAGGCCCTGCAAGAACCTGCTGTCGGGGCCAGTGGGTGGAGTGCGAGCGGAAGGATGCGATGACGTCGTCGAGGATCTGCGCTGGGCCCAGCGTTACAGAGGGGATCGACCCAACCCATACGACCGGTACGGCTGAACCGGCGGTTTGTTCGAAACCGAAAGGCTTGAACGCTTCGAATGCGTGCGACGACCGGCGAGCCGGCTCAGTGCGACGACCGGCGAGCTGGCTCAGTGCAACGACCGGTCGGTTGGCATGCTGGCTGCTGTGAGACCTTCGCCGGCAAGCATCAGGACAGCCCCGCTGGAACGGAGCGCTGGCCGCTGGGAAGCGGGAGGATTCGCGCCGTATCTATCGAAGGACACACCGTCCGCTGGCCGGTTCAAGCGCGCGGCGCGGCGCACGCTGCCGGCGTCATGGATCGGCGCGGCGCGCCAGAACTGGGCGGGCGAACAGGTTGGGCACGCGATCGTTCTGGATGTTCGCATGCTGACCCAGCTATCGGTGCGCCGTTCACAACGTCACGTCGGGCAAGTGCTCGGCGGCATAGGAATCGGCGTTGGCGTGGTCGCGGGAATTCTGCTGACTGCCACGGCTGTGGTTTTGATTGTGGCGGCGGCTGAATCGATTCCGAGCTTTGTGCCGAAGTAGTCCCCGCCGCAGAGGCACTGCGAAGCAAACACGCAGAGACACAGCGGGACTCGTGTGCGAGAAGCCATGGCCTCGCGGCGAGGGGGTTGGGCCTATGCGTGGATAGCGCAGCGAAGAGCGTCTTCCCTACGCGCATCGGCTGGATCCAACACAACAAGGCGTGTGCGGAAACAAGGAC
>JAYRFD010000328.1:0-2234 GCA_041908565.1 Polyangia bacterium
AGACTTTCACCGCTAGTCCCGCCTTTGTCCCAGACCTCTTCAGCCGAACACGGCACCATCCCCGAACGGTCCCTCTTGTTGTCTGTGCAGCAGCGCTGGGGGCGACGTGCGTCGCTCCGTACTCGGCGTGTTTGCATCGGCAGCGCCTGGTGTGACCTGGATGGCTGGCCATGGCTTCGCGAGGTCGGGTCGGTGTCGAACCAGGGATCCAACGTCCCTGCGCTTGCCGCCGCCCGCCTTCGGGAATCGATCGAGGAACGACGCGACCGGGTTGGGCTGGCATGCGAACGGGCGCCTCGCAGACTTGGCGCCCACACACCGGGTCCGGCTCATGGGTCTGTGCTCCGCAGAGAGTGCAACCTGCCGCGACTCCAAGAGGCTTTCAATGATCGAGAACCATCCGGCCAGCCTGGGCGCCGACGCGCCCGCCGGCGCTGGCCCGGCGGAGTCCCCCTCCGCCCTCCCCGCCGCTTCTGTCCCCGCTGCTAGTCCACTGCCTGCCAACATCGCACCAGGCGTCACCGACGCCAGCCTTGCTTCGGCTCCGGCGGCCCGCGCTGCGGTTCACGCGGTGCCGACCGGCCTGGCATCCCCCGAAGACAAGCCTGTCGACGCTCTGCCGACAGAAGCCGACTACGGTCCGGTGCCCGACAGCTTTGCGGCCATGCAGCTGCGACCGGAAGTCCTGCGCGCCCTTTCCGAGATGGGCTTTGAAAAGCCGACGCAGGTGCAGCAGCGATCGTTCCGCCCGATGATGGCGGGGCGCGATCTGATCGTGCAGGCCCGCACCGGTTCGGGAAAAACGGCGGCCTTCGGTCTGCCGTTCGCGCAAGGCGTCGTCGATCCGGCGCTGCCCTGCAAAGACGGGCGCATCCAGGCCCTGGTGCTGGTGCCCACGCGTGAACTGGCGCTGCAGGTCGCAAACGAAGTCGGTCGCTTGGTCGCCTATCGCCACCTGACCCTGACCGCGGTGTATGGCGGCGCTCCGATGGGCAAGCAGGTCGATGCACTGCGCGCCGGCAGCCACATCGTCGCCGGTACGCCGGGCCGCGTGCTGGATCACATCCGCCGCGGCACGCTGAACCTGGACGATATTCGCACGCTGGTTCTCGATGAAGCCGACGAGATGCTGTCGATGGGCTTCCTTGAGGACATGATCGAGATCATCAAGCGCTGCCCGCCCACGCGGCGCACGATGCTGTTTTCGGCGACGATGCCGGACGACATCCTGCGCATCTCGCAGCGCTATCTGAAGTCGCCGCTGACCCTGCAGCTTTCGGAGGGATCGGTCAGCGCCACCGAGATCGCGCACGCGTACTACATGATCCCGGGCACCGGCCGCATGCGCGACCTTCTGCGCATCCTGCAGGTTGAGCGTCCCGAGAGCGCAGTCATCTTCTGCAACACACGTGAAGAGACCAACGTCGTCGCCGACTTCCTGACCAAAAACGGCCTGGATGCTGAGCCTCTGTCCAGCGATCTGACGCAGGCCGAGCGCGAGCGCGTCATGGCGCGCAGCAAGAAGAAGGCGCTCAAGTACTTGGTGGCCACCGACGTGGCGGCGCGCGGTATCGACATCAGCGATCTGTCGCACGTCATCAACTACACCTTCCCCGAGTCCGCCGAGGTCTACATCCATCGCACCGGCCGCACCGGCCGTGCAGGCAAAAGCGGTGTCGCGATCTCGCTGATCAGCCCGCAAGAGCTGGGGAACTTTTACTACACCAAGCTGGCCTACAAGATCCGCCCGACGGAGCGCACGCTGCCGTCGGAGGCAGAGCTGCAGACGCTGCGCGAAGGGCAGATCATCGATCGCCTGCAGCGCGACTTTGGCGAGAAGCGCCCGGGCAACGAAGCGCGATCGCTTCTGCGCCGTATCCTGGCCAGTGAAGATGGCGAGCGTCTGATCGCGCTGATCTTGGAAGATCACGTGAAGCAGGCGCAGCGAGCGGCTACTGCGGAGTCAACGGCCGCGGTCTCTGCTCCGGCCAGCGAAGCGCCGCGCCGCGAGCGCCCGCCCGCCGAACCCCGCCCGGCCCCACGTGGTCCCGAGGCTGGTTCCGAAGAAGGAGATGGCCGCCGCCGCTTTGGCGATCGCGATGGACGCGAGCGTCGCGACGGTCGCGAGCGTGAGTCCCGCGACTTCCGCGATCGCGGGGAACGGGATCGTAGTGAGCGGGATCGTGGGGAACGGGATCGTGGCGAGCGGGATCGCGGCGAACGGGATCGCAACG
>JAYRFD010000329.1:0-10619 GCA_041908565.1 Polyangia bacterium
CCGCCGCGCGTACAGGCCGCGCTGGCTTCAGCTGTGCGCGTCTCGTTCGATCTGCGTCCAGAGCCCAGCGTTCCGCCGCTGTATCGAGAACCCAGCATCGCGATCCCGGACTGCCCGCGGATCTCAAGCGTGCCGCAGCGGGGTGGACCTGCACCAAGCCGTCCGCAAGAGCTTGGCGCCTTAGCAACCGCCGGCAGTCCCAGCCAGCCGCCGCACATTCGTCTGCATCGCGGCTTTCTTTCGATCATCGCGCAGGGGCCCACGGCTGCGGCGCGCTATCCCTGCGGACATCGCACGCTGTACCGGCTGGCCATCGCCACCTTGCTACACGAAGTCATGCACCTGTACGACGCGCGCACCGGACTTAGCCAGGATCCGCGCTATCGCCATCTGCAGCGCTTCGATCGACAAGGTCTGTGGCGTCGCATGGCGTCGCGCAACCTGCTGACCCAGCGCTCGCCCGATCCATACGAGTCCGTCAGCCTGACCGAAAACCTGGCGGTGAATGCCGAGTTCTTCTTGCTGGATCCAGAGTATCGCTGCCGTCGACCGGCGAGCTATGCGTTCTTGGAATCGGCGCTGCACTACCGGCCGTTTCCGCACGCGCCCTGCGAACAAAACTGGGACGTGTATCACCGCGGCCACGCGCTGCGCCTGGATCCTTCGCGCATCTATCAAGTGCACTACCTGATGGCGGCGCGCGGGCAGGGGATTGCGAGCCGCTTTGGCCACTCGATGTTTCGCTTGGTGGTCTGCAATGCGCAGCGTCCGCAGGTCGGGCCCGATTGTTTGGACGATGTGCAAGATCACATCGTGCTTGGCTTCGGCGCCAACCTGCAGACGGACTTGCAGATCTCAGCGTGGAAGGGGCTGACCGGCGGCTATGTATCGCAGCTTTTCGTGAAGCCCATGCCCGAGATCCTGATCGAGTACACAGAGCGCGGTATGCGCGGGCTGGAGAGCTTTCCCCTGCGATTCGATCGACAAGAGCTGCAGCAGTTTGTGCGCCGCGCGCTGGAGATCTACTGGAGCTACGAAGGTCGCTACTACTTCTTGAGCAACAACTGCGCGAGCGAGTCGATCAGCCTGTTAAAAAGCGCCAGTTCCAGTCCGTCCCTGCACCGCATCTCGCGCATTACTCCGTCGGGGCTGCGCGATGATCTGCTGCGCCTGGGCTTGGTCGACATGCCCGAATTTCCCGCCGGCACCGCCGGCCTTTTTGCCAAAGAACAGGCTGGGCTGTATTTCCCGGCGCTGCTGAGCCGTTACGAGTCGTCGTATCCCGCGCTGCGGGCCTTGCTGCCCAAAGATGCGCCGCGCACGCTGCGGAACTATCTGCAGGATACGCAAGCTGCGCAGCGCCGATCGTGGCTGGATGCACTGCAGAGCGCGCCCGCCGCGCAGGTGCTTTCCGCCAGCGCGCAGGCCTTCGCGCTGGAAGGCATCATCCAAGGGCAGCGCTTTGCGGATCTGGAACATCAGGTGGCGCGCTTTGTCTTGCGCAACCTGCATACCGACCAGCCGCTTCTTCAGCCGCTGCGTCTTCTGTTGCCGAAGCTGGGTCTGGAACTGCCGTGGCAGCAGACGACAGCGGGCTATGGCGTGCCCTTCGCGCACGAGCTTCGTCGTCCCCCAGATGTCGATCGCGACGCGCTGACGCAACAGGTCTGGCTGGCCGCCCAGCGCATCATTCAGCAGACCGCCGAAGCACAGCGCAAGGAATGGCAAGCGACACAGGACAATCGCCGGCACTTTGCGCAGCGCGTGCTTGAACTGGCTGCCGCGGTGCAGCCTTCGTCCTCGCAAGATCGACGTTGGGCGCTGGCCGTCCCTGCTTCAATGGAAAAGCCCCAGGCCCACCCACAAAACGGAGAATCAAGATGAGCGAATCACGCAGAACGGGCGCCTTGTTTGGTGTGGTGTTCGCGGCGCAGCTTGCAGCTGCTGCGACCGTCGCTGCCGCTGGCGGCGGGATCATCGCATCCACCTTCGAGTCGTCCAGCGTAAGTCTGCAGCACGGGGGGGCGGACGTGTCGGCCGCATCCAGTCGATCATCCAGCGATGCACGCGCATCCAATTCTTCCAATTCGTCGAATCAGTCTTCCGATGAGTCGTCGGCCGAGTCGTCGCGATCGTCGGATTCCAGCTCGGACGATCAGCCGCGGCGTCGGCCGCGCAAGGTGACGGTGCCGCAGCAGGTGCGCGATGAAGCCGTGCTGTGGCTCGCTGGCTCGGCGCAGGCGCCGCCGTCCGCGCTTCTGCGATCGACGGTGCAGGCCTTCCGGCAGGTTCTTCTGGACGAAGCGCGCCGCCCCAACAACGGCGAGTTGGCTTTGTCTGATCGCGATGTGTTGGCGCTGCTGCTGCAGCGAACCGAAGGCGCGACCCAAGCGGCTGGTGGTGCGACCGGCGCGCGTGTTTCAGCGACGGCGACCGCGACTCAAGCAGCGGGCGGCCTAGTCCATGCGCAGGCCGTCGGCGGGTCGCAGGCGAGCCGCGCGCAGGGCCGGGTACAGGGTCGACAGCAGGCAGATCAGAAGGGTCATGCCGCCGATGAAGGCTACCTCCGCCCACGAGACGTCCGTCGGTAAGTGGTCGATCATGTAGACCTTGGCATCCAGCAAGTAGCCCAGCCGACGCACCAAGGCGCAGGTCAGAAGCCCCATCACCAGACCCAGCGACGTCCCCAGCAAGCCGATGCCCATGCCGGCGGCGCGAAACACCGATGCCACCGATGGGGCGGACATACCCATCGCTCGCAAGATGGCGACTTCGCGCGTCTTTTCGACGACCAGAAGCGTCAACGACGCCACGATGTTGCAGGCAGCCACCAGGATGATCAGGAACAGGACCAAGGTCAGCACCGCTTTTTGCAGACGCAGCGCGGTAAACAGGTTGTGGTTTAGTTCTTCCCAATCGACGCTGCGAAATGGCGGTCCACCCAGGAACTGCACCAGCTTGTCACCGACGGGGCGAGCGCTGTCGACGTGCTGATCGCGCAGGCGTAGCTCGATGCCGGTCACCGTGTTGCCCAGGCCAACCAGCTCTTGCGCTTTGGGCAGCGTGACCATCAGCAAGCGACGGTCGTATTCATCAAAGCCAGCGCTGAAGATGCCAGCCACGCGGAACTCTTGTACGCGCGGTGGATCGTCGGAGCGGCGGGCCGGGGCTCCTTCGCCCGTCCAGTCCAGTCCAACCAGCGGAGAGACCAAGCGCACGCGCTCGCCGGCCTGCAGCTTCAGGCGCCGCGCAAGCTCGCGACCGACCAGAAGTCCCGGCAGCGGAGGTCCGCCATCGCGCGGGGCCTGATCGATCCCCAAGGAAGCCAGCGACGGCGGTTGCCCATCGGGGCCAGGCAGCAGCCAGCGCTGCATGTCCAGCACGGCGGGGGCGCGACCAATGTCGATGCCTTTGACCAAGACGCCAGCGGTGCGGAAGCCGTCTTTGGCCAGCAGCATCTCGTGATAGACGAAGGGCGAAGCGGCTTGCACTTCGGGCTGCGCCAGAAGCTTCTTCATCGCTTCGTCGTAGTCGTGAAAGTCGAGCCCGTACTTGAGGACCAAGACGTGCGCGTTCAGCCCAATGACGCGGCTGCGGATCTCGCCTTGAAAGCCGGACGTGACGGCCATCACAACGGTCAGCGCTGCGACGCCCAGAACGACTCCCACCACTGCGACCGTGCTGAAGACCGAAAGCACGGTCAGCAGCACAGCGATGATGCTGCACAGCGGCGCGACCAGCGCGACCATGCCCATCAAGAAGGTCTTCTGGCCGGGCAGAAGGAAGTAGTACGCCTCGACCGACAGCGTCAGCAGGACGCTAAGCGCGGCCAGAGCGTTCAGAAAGCGGCTCTGGCGATAGCGGATCAGATAGCGCTGGGCGATTAGCTGCTCATGCGGGCTGGGCCACAGGGAACGCAGCCAGCCGACTTGGCGACCGGAAACTTCAGAGGAACGACTCATGCGGGTAGATTGGCCGCTTAGAACGACCGTCGCGCGGTTATAACAAGAACCCGCGTCGCAGGTGTGAGCAATCGTGAGCCAACCCGTCCGTACAGAATCGTTTTTTGATGCCGCAAGCCCACCTGCGACCCGTGCGACGGATCCGGTTGAGCGTGGGCAGCGCGCGCAGCCGACCCTCATCGAACAGCGCTTCGTGGTCGAAAAGGAGTGCCACGGCTGGCGGCTCGATCGGTTTCTGCAGAAGCGGATTCGTCGTCTGTCGCGCAACCGCATTCAGCGCGTCATCGACGGCGACTGCAACGTCGATGGACGGGTGGCGCGATCGGGGATGCGGGTGTTTTCCGGTCAGCTGGTGACGTTTCGTCGACCCGCTCCGCCAGAGCCCGTGGTGCCGCGCGACATCGGCATCGTGCTTTCCGATCCCAGCTTCTATGTCATCGACAAGCCGGCTGGTCTGCCGATCCATCCGACGGGGCGATATCACTATTCGACGCTGACCGCTGTGATGCGCGAGCGCTTTCCGGGCGAAGCCCTGCAAGTCGCGCATCGCCTGGATCGCGAGACGTCTGGGCTGCTGCTGGTGGCTCGCACGCAGCAAGCGGCATCAGTCTTGAAGTCGGCGTTTCAGCGACGGCTGATTCGCAAGCGCTACCTGGCCATCGTGCATGGTCACGTGATGCAGGAACAGCAGATCTTGGATCTGCCGATTGGGCCGGCGGGCGCGCTGGTGCGCGTGCGCATGGCGGTGCGCTCGATCGAACAAGGTGGTCTGCCTTCGCGAACCGAGGTGCAGGTGCTGCAGCGCAGCCGACGCTATTCGTTGCTGGAGTGTCGTCCCTTCACCGGGCGTCAGCATCAGATCCGCGTGCACCTGGATGCCATCGGTCATCCCATCGTCGGCGACAAGCTATACCCCGATGAGGGCGTCTTTCTGCGCTGGATCGCCCGCGGTGGCCAAGAATCGGACTGCGATACAGAGGTGGAAGCCGACGATCGACCGTCCGATGGAAGCGCTGCGGCAGGTGGCCTGCCAGCGGCGGAACGCACCGCAGAACTGACGGAGGGGGACGAAGCGATCGAGTGGGATGACAGCGCTGATGATCTGGATGCTGCGCCCAGTGATGCTGCGCCCAGTGATGCTGCAGAAGATGCGACGGTCGGGACGATCGATCGGTCGGAAGACGGACTGGGACTGGAGCTACCGCGGCACGCGCTGCATGCAGCCGGCTTGGTCTTTCCTCATCCAATTACAGGGGAAGACGTCACGGTCGAGAGCCCGCTGCCGGCGGATCTAGCGGCCTTTTTTGCCGGCGATCGCTAGCTCTTCGTCGATCAGCGCGCGATAGGTTTCGATCGGCTGCGCACCCGCCAACTTGCGACCGTTGATCAGCAGAACCGGCACGCCCGCCACACCCGCTTTGGCGCATTCATCGATGTCTTTGGCGATGCGCGCGGCGGTCGCAGGATCCGCAAGACAGCGACGGAAAGCTGGTTCTTTCAGCGAGAGCGCGCGCAGGTGTGCATCCAGGTCTTCGGGCTCTGTCGCGCCATCGAACAGCTTTTCGGCGTAGGCCCAGAACTGCCCTTGCTCTCCGGCGCAGAATGCTGCGCGCGCGGCCGCACACGCATTGGGATGGATCTGCCGCTTGAGCAGCGAGTTGCAGCTCTGATCCAGCGGGAAGTGTCGGAACAGCACGCGAAGCTGGTTGGGGTAGATGCGACGAAGCTCGGCCAAGGTCTGCGCGGCTTTCTGGCAGTACGGGCACTCGAAGTCGCTGATCTCGACGATGGTGATCGGCGCATCGGCGGGACCCAGACTGGGGGCTGCAGGATCCGTCAAATCCAAGCGCGCGGCCTGCTGCGGAGGTTCGTTGGTCTTGGCGTCCACCTGCGATCGCTGCTGCGCGGCAAGGTGTGCCTGCTGTCCCGCGCCCCTGAGGACCCACGAAGACAGCACGGCGCCGCACAGTCCTGCTGCGGTCAGCACCAGCGGGGCAGGGCGCAGCAGGTCACGGACATCCTGGCCAAGCTGCTGCGGCACGTCGCGCAGGCGGGCCCAGGCGCCAGGCAGAACCAAGCCCAGAAGCAGCAAGTTGATGACGTACAAAGAGACGCAAAACAGACAGAACGTGTGCAGCACGAACGCTGAAATGCCAGCCAGGAACAGCGACGAACCACAGGCCGCCACGATCAACAGCAGCAGCCACGCGTGCAGCCGCTCGCGCAGCGCTGGCTTGGCCGTCGCCAGCAGCAGCAAGCAGATCAGGACCAGATAGAAGATCGAGCCCAGGTGCGAGACCGGCACTCCGAATAGCTCGGACCATGCGCTGGTGTTGACGACATCGCAGTTGAGCTGACTGCCCAGGTTGCAGACGCTGGCGGCGCCAGTGCGCAGGTGGCTCAGATGGATCGAGGTCAAGTAGGCAGAGCTGCCCAAGCCCAGGGCGGACAGTACAGCCATCGTTGCTGGGCGCCACGTCGTCATCATGCGATAGGCTTACTCGGGCTGTGCCATTTTAGGCAAGCGGGTCGACGCTGGCAGAGCGGTTAGCAGACGGATGGAGGATGCTCGCTGCTGCTCAGCACGCGCAGCATCTGCGGACGAGCGCGACGAACGCGGATGCGCACCAGGTTGGCGTCACTGCGTTCGTCGTACAGCACCAGCAGCAAGGCTTGATGCCCAAGCGGCGCGGCGCAGACCTGCATGCGGCCCACGCTTGCGAAGCGATCCTCAACCGGAACGGCCAGATGGCTCGCTTGTTGTGTCTCGATAAGCATCTCGGCGGCCAGCTCTGTGAACTCGTTCGATGTCACGCCAGCAAAGACGTTTCGATCGCCGGCGTGGGCAACGACGCAACCGTCCAAGGTACAGATCAGCACCTTTCGGGCCACGGCTGACCGCAAGAGCCGCTCACAGAGCACGTCCAGCGAAGCGGACGAGCTAGTCTGCATAGTGTCATCATCGCATAAGTTCGCGCGTCGCGCAGTCTTTCTTTTCTGAAATTCTGCGGGGCTGCGCGGACTTACAAGCGAAGCGGTAAGTGGCTGCCTGATCGTTCGTCTTTCTTGAATTCGATCCGCGCGCCGCGCGACACGAAACGACGCGCCGCTTCACCGATCGAATCGAAGCGCATCGGCCGGTCGATAGATGATCGCCAGATCGTGCAGAGGTGAGACGGAAGGCGAAGACGGAAGGCGAAGACGGAAGGCGAAGACGGAAGGCGAAGACGGAAGGCGAAGACGGAAGGCGAAGGAGACGCGGCAGTACAGACTGGCGCGCTCGCGTGGAGCGCCTGCCTGGATTGTCTTTGAGTGGAGAGTGTCGGGGCGAGGCTGAGAGTCGAGCAGGCGGAGTGTTGAAGGAGGACTATGGCGCTGCAGGCTTTGCTGAGTCGTCGGCGGCTGGAGCCTGCTTGGGCTCTGCCGGCTTGGCCGGTTCCTCGGCCTTGGTGTCGGCTTTGGCGTCGGGCTTCGCATCGGCTTTGGTGTCGGCCTTGGCGGCATCTGCTGGCGCATCGGGCTTGGCCGCTGGCGCCGCATCGGCACCTGTCGGCTTCTTCGCAGCCGGGGCGGCCTTGCCCCCCTTTTTCGCCGAGGATTCCAGCACGGCATTAAGTGGCAGCACTTCCTTCTTGTTGCGCAGCTGGAAGGTGTCTGCTTCCGATACGGTGTGCGACCAGACCTCGAAGCCTGGACGACGCAGCTCGATCTTCAGCGTCTTGTTCGGCTCGACCTTGCGGATGATCCACGGCGTGCGACCGACTCGCTTGCCATCCACAAAGACATCGGCGCCTTTGGGAACCGAAGCGATCTCGACCTGACGCTCGACGGGCAGCAGCTTGATCTCGATGGCCTTGTTGTCTTCGGTCGCCTTGATCTTCTGACGGATCTCTTGGAAGCCCTGCAGCGTCAAGCGCACGTCATAGGTCTTTCCGGCAGCCAGACCCGGAATGCGAACCGGAGTTGTGCCGACCGGCTTGCCAGCCAGCTCTACTTGCGCCCCCGGCGGATCGGTCGTCAGCAGCTGGCCTGCGCCATCGCCGGCCGGCTCGGTGGGCTTGGTGGCATCGACTGGCTTGGTGGCGTCAGGGCCGGGCTTCGCAGCGTCTGGACCCGTCGGCGTGCTCGGCTTTTCCGGGATCAGGACCGGTGGCTGCAGCGGCGGCGGTGGCGGCGTGTTGTTCACAGGCGTGCTGGGCTGCGTGCTCGGTGGCGTGGGCTGCGGCTTCTGTCCCTGCAGCACGAAGTAGCCGGCCACGGCAACCAACAGCAACAGCACCGCGGCACCCGCCAGAAGTCCCTTGGATGCACCGCTGCCCGTCGGGGGCGCTGCGGACTCGGCCGGCAGAGGCGCGTTCTGCGCACCCACGGCGATCGGCGCCTGCGAGTGGGGCGTGGATGGCGGCGAGAGGGGTGCGGCGGACGGCGTGCTCGGCCTTGGCTCGGGCGCCGCCTCGGCAGGCTTGTCTGGAGACACGGCGGGAGCCGCGGGCGTGTGCGCTGGCTCTGGTGCAGCGGGCGTCGGCGCAGACTGACCGGGCTTGGCGAGAGCCTGCTCAGGCTCCGGCTGTCCCGTCGGAGTCCGCTGGCTCTCAGCCACTTGCGCCGCATCGGCTGCCTTGACCGGGGTCACGGCCGATTCCGGAATCGGAATCTGGTTCGACTTGATGCCTGAGCTTGATGGTTCACGGCCCGGGCCAGCGGTCGGCAGCGCTGCGGCAGGATTGACTAGGCCAGCGGCTGATGGGCCAAGACCAAAGCCCTGACCCAGCAAGGTGCTGCGCAGGCCGTCTGGCTTTTTGATGGCCTGCATCGGCTGCATCTGCGGCATGGGCTGCATCGCAGGCAGCTTCTGCGTCCCCGGTATCGCGGAGCTTGGGATCGCCGGAAGCGATCCACTGCCCTCGCTGCTGGCACCGGCGAACTTGCGAACCTCATCGGACAGATCGGCGACCGATCCGCGCCGCGTAGGCTGGTCTTCGTCGAGCCCCGCTGCCTTGATCGACTCGGCCAGGCGGTTGACCTGATCGGCGGCCATGGCTCGCGTCGGCTCGTCGCCGAACATGTTGCCCTTGGGCGTCTCTTGGCTGGGGGGCGGTGGTGCTGCGTCCCCGCCTTCGCCGCTTGCAGCCCGGATGCCGTCGTCGAAGCGAGATCCCTTCTGTGCGTCGCCGCGTCGATCTTTTTCAGCCAAGATGCGGCTGAGCACGCGCTCGCTGTCCGGGGTCAGCTTGTCGAAACGCACGCCCATGCCGGGTGCCACGCTTTGACGCGCGGGATCGTTGGCGCGGTTCCACACGACGGTCCCATCGCCGCTCAGAAGCGGTGCTCCGTCCTGCAGCTGAAACTCAAATTTCAGCGCCGTACCGACGGCAAGAGGGTCCTTCGTGCGGATGAAAATACCGCCCCGGCTGACGTCCACAGAGTAGCGCTCGATAAACTGCTCGAGGCTGCCGCTCTTGAACTTGATCTTCAGCGTGATCGGGCCCTTGGTCCCCTTCGGGTTCTCAGTGGTTGACATCTTTGCTCTCGCTCATCGCTAGCGGCTTCTTGGCACCAACGCACGGCTCTTCTGGTTTACGCTGGCATGACAGGCGCTTGGCACGCGCTGCGGTCGGGACGCTGCTACATGAGGGGAAGGCCTGGAACCACACTCGGTCCCGGGGGCAGCCTGACACCACGCGCGCAGCATCTTTCATGCTGGTGGAGACAATATCATGTCGGCGAATTTTCTGCTGGATTGTCAGGATCTTCGAGAGAAAAAAGGCGCGAACAAGGGCATGGAAAAGCTTGCAGGCCGCCGCAGCAGGATGAGCAGATCGGCACAGAAGGTGCGGGTTGTGGTCGGATCGCTGGCTACGCTGGCCACAGCGACCGCGTGGGCTCCTGCCGCGCTGCAAGCGGCCTATCGCGAGCCGCTGCGGGGTCCGCGCGGGGCTGTTTCCGCTGATCACGAGCTAGCTGCGCGCGCGGGCAGCGAGGTGCTGGCCAAGGGCGGCAATGCCGTCGATGCCGCGATCGCGACGGCCTTGGCCTTGGGGGTTGTTCAGCCGGCTGGCTCGGGCTTGGGCGGCGGTGGCTTCCTGGTCTTTCGTCGCGCCGATGGCACCGTCCGCGTGCTGGACTTTCGCGAGGTGGCGCCCAAGCAGGCGCACGCCAATCTGTTCGTCGATCCCAAGACGGGGCAAGTGGTGCCCGAGCGATCACGCCGTGGCGGCCTGGCGATCGGCGTTCCCGGCGAAGCGGCCGGCTTTGCGCTGGCCTTGCGCGAGCTTGGTTCTTTGCCTGCCGATCAGGTCATTGCGCCGGCTCTGCGCTTGGCCAAAGAGGGCTTCACCGTGGGCAGACACTTGTCGCGCAGTGCGGCGGCCGTCGTGCCGCAGCTTCGCGCTGGGCATCCGCTGCGGACCTTGCTGGCACCCGGTGGCGCGCCGCTGAAAATGGGCGAGCAGTGGCGGCGCCCAGAGCTTGCCGAGACGCTGAGCATCCTGTCGAAAGAGGGCTTCGCTGCGTACTACCGCACCGATCCCGGAGCCATCGGCGATGAGATCGTTCACGCTGCCGCAGCCGAAGGCGGTGTGCTGACAGCCGACGATCTGCGCAGCTACAAGCCGGTCTGGCGCAGTCCGCTTCTGGGGCGCTATCGCGGCTGGCAGA
>JAYRFD010000330.1:0-1740 GCA_041908565.1 Polyangia bacterium
CGCCCTTCTTTCGGGCGGTGTCTTCGTCGCGCTCACGCAGGGTGGTCATCGCCGGTCCTCCTTGGGGGTTGTGATCCGCCGCCTGGCCGGTCGAAAGCGGATGCGGACCGAAGCGGCGGCCACGCAGTTCCGAGGCACACAGACGCAGACAGAGCGAACGGTATCCCCACCGTAAAGGGTTGCGCCGAGGGTGTCAATGACGGGCAGACCGACGGGCACCGAGGCATGGCAAGCCAGGCTACAGAACAACTTCAAACGACTGTTCTGTTGTTCTATACAGGGGTGCCGCTTCGATTAGACTGCGCCAACGCCCGCGCCCATGTACCTGGCGCTGCATGCCCATGGACCAGACGACACTTCTTTCCTGCCTGCTGATCTTTGCAGCCCGCGTGTGTGACGTTTCGATGGGGACCTTGCGCGTCCTGATGGTGACGCAGGGTCGCCGCACCGTCGCCGCGTGCCTGGGTTTTGTCGAGGTCCTGATCTGGGTCGCCGCCGTATCGCGCGTCATCGGTAACCTGGGCAAGCCGGCCTTTGCGATCTCGTACGCAGCGGGCTTCGCCTGCGGCAACTTCACGGGCCTGACCTTAGAGCGCTGGTTTGCCATCGGTCGCCAGGTGGTGCGCGTGTTTTCTCGTCGAGGTCCCGCGCTGGCCGAGCACCTGCGCAGCCTGGGCTTTCTGGTCACGCTGTTCGAAGGCGTCGGTCGCGACGGTCCCGTGCACCTGCTGCTGCTGGAAACCGAAAGACGCGAAGTTCCTCGACTGGTCGGCGCCGCCCGCGATCTCGACCCGCTTTGCTACTACGTCGTTGACGACATCCGCTTGGCTTCTTCGGCGACGCAGCAGGCTCGCAGCCGCTGGTCGCTGCGCAACCGCAAGTGACCTCGCGGCGGGGTCGGCGGACGATCGCATCGCCCCGCCCCGTTCCGCCCGTTCCCAATGATCGGCGACGGCAGCAAGCAGGCTGTGCCGCGATCCGGTGCCTTGGTCGATGGAGAGCGAACCGCCAACGGATGCCTGCGCCCCGGCCAATAGCGTCGATGAGCATTGCACAACGGACGCGGTCGGATTATGAACCCCGAGCACCGTTGCGCGACCTTCGTGCGACTCTCCCAAGCCACCCCAAAACGACGTGGAACGAGACAACGGAAACCCGGCCCATCGTGACTTGACTCGACGGTCCCCGCGAGTCTGCGGAGCTTCGCTTGCAGCCTACACGTTCTTTCCCCTCCCCTTCTCCGCGAGCCACCCGGCTGGCAATCGGCATCTTCCTGCTCATGTTGGGCGGGCACAGCCGCGATGTCCCGCGGGTCTGCGCCGATGAACCCCGCGCGTCGCAGCAGCGCCCAGCCAATGCTGCGCCTTCGGCTGGCCAGACTGCCGATCGCGGCTCGACCGATCGCCTGCTCATCGATCCGGCGGAGCGCCCCTTAGCCAAGATCAGCGGCCCCGTTCACCGGTACACCCTGGCCGAGCTTTGGGCGCGCGCCGAGGGGCTCCACCCGACGCTGCGCGCCAGCCGCGAAGGCATCCACATCGCGCAGGCGACCCACGACGAACAGAAGTGGCTGGCCCTGCCCAGCGGCGACATGTCGCTGTTCCTGACGTGGTCGCCCGAGATCCGCTGCAAGGACTCGCTGATCTTGGATGTGCCCAGCCAGCAAGCCGGCGGCCCCCCCAGCGCGGTCCGTTATCAGTATCCGACGGGCACGGCGCCGTGCTTGGAAACGTCGGTCAG
>JAYRFD010000331.1:0-8817 GCA_041908565.1 Polyangia bacterium
AAACGGCGTAATCCCGGGCTGGACCGAAGGTGTGCAGCTGATGGTCGTCGGTGAAAAGCGCCGCTTCTGGATCCCCGGCAACCTGGCGTACGGCGAAGTGGCACGTCGCCCGGGTATGCCCTACGGCACGCTGGTCTTTGATGTCGAGCTGATCAGCATCAAGCAGGCCCCCAAGCCGATTCCGGCGCCGGCCGATGTGGCGGCGGCTCCCAAGGATGCGAAGAAGACGGCGTCGGGCCTGGCGTACAAAGTGTTGCAGAAGGGGACGGGCGCGCAGCATCCCAGCGCCACCAGCCAGGTCTCGGTGCACTACACCGGCTGGACCACCGACGGAAAAATGTTCGACAGCTCGGTGATGCGTGGCGAGCCGACGAGCTTCCCGCTGGATCACGTCATCAAAGGCTGGACGGAAGGCGTGCAGCTAATGGTCGAAGGCGAAAAGACGCGCTTCTGGATTCCCGCGAACCTGGCGTATGGCGAAAACCCGCGCCCCGGGGCTCCGCGCGGCATGCTGGTGTTCGACGTCGAGCTTCTGAAGATCGCCCGCTAGTCGGCTGCCGGTCTAGGTCAGGCTGGGGGGCCTGGCCGAATGATGGGTTGACTTCCAGGGCTTGGCCGCAGTACTTCGAGGCGCATGCACTCGCTGTCTGACTCGCGCACCAAGCGCTTGCTCGATCTGGTTGTGCTGCTTCTCGACGCGCGCCGGCCCATTTCGCTGGCCGAGCTACGCGAGCAGTTCGGCGAATACCGCACCGCCAAGCCGGAAGCGGGAGCCCGCGCCTTCGAACGCGACAAGGCGACGCTGCTTGAAATGGGCGTGCCGCTGCGCTTCGTGACGCAGGAAGAAGACTCTGAGACACCGGCCGAGGGCGGCTATCTGATCGACCGACAGCGCTATCGCCTGCCCGAGATCAACCTGACGGCCGACGAAGTGGCGGTGCTGGTGACGACGGCCGCCGCTGCCCGCAGCCAGACCGAGTTTCCGTATCGCCACGCGGCCGAGATGGCGATGCGCAAGCTGATGTTCGACCTGTCGGGCATGTCCAGCAAGCAGCGTCGACGGATCAAGCAACCAGTCGCTCCGGCCCCGTCGGGACAGGAAGTGGTGCTGCACTTGCCGACGGTGTATCGCACCGGCGCGCTGTCGGAACACCTGGAACAGATCCAGGACGCGGTCCATCTGCGCAAGCGGCTGACCTTTGAATACGACGCGCATCGACCCGGCTCGCATGCGCCGGTGCCGTTTGCATCCAGCTCGAATGCGGCCGTGGCCGGTGGGTCCGACGGCCTGCCCGGGGACAGCGATAGCGAACTTGCAGCCGCCAACCCCAGCGAGCCGCGTCAGGTGGATCCGTATGGCCTGGTGTATCGCCAAGGGGCGTGGCTTTTGGTCGGCTACTGCCATCGCGCGGCGGCAATTCGGCGCTTTCGCGTCGACCGCATCCTGAAGCTGTCGGTGGCGCCCAAGCCCCGCACGCCGGACTTCGACGTGCCCAAAGACTTTTCGCTGCATGAACAGGGCGCCATCTCGCCCTGGCGCTTTGAACGCGAGCCTCCGGTGCGGGCGCAGCTTTGGGTTCGCTCCGATGCGCCCTGGGTGGTCGACGAAGACTTCGGGCAGGCGCAGCGCCACAAGGCCGATCTCGACGGGAAAGCTGGAACCATCGTCGAATTCGACTGCCGCAATCCCGACTATCTGGTCAGCCGTGTGCTGGCGGCTGCGGGCAGTCTGCGGCTGCTGTCACCTCTGGTTCTGCGGCAGCGCATCAGCGAAGCGGCCGCCACGCTGGCGCGACGCAACTCGCAAGACAACCAGTCTGTGGCCCAAGGAACCTCTTCGGCTTCGGCCTCCGTCTAGGAACGTCCCATGGAAAACAACGGTCGTCTGCGTCGTCTGCTGTACCTGGTTCCGGCGGTGTTGGCCCGTCAGGGGATTCCGCTTGCCGATCTGGCGCGCGAGCTAGACATCGATGAAGCGACGCTGCGTGAAGACATCGATCTGCTGTCGATGGTTGGCCCGCCCGCTGGTGGCCCCGACGAGTTTCTGCTGATTACCGTCGACGACGAAGACGGCTGCGTCTATGCCGATCTGCCGCAGGGCCTGACGCGTCCCCTGCGCCTGACCGCCGCCGAGGCGTTTTCGCTGAGCCTGGGCCTGCGAGCGCTTTCGGGATCGGGTCTGCGCCCGTATGAAGATGCGGTCGCGCGCCTGCTGGCCAAGATTCGTGCTGCCTTGGGCGAAGCCTCGCCAGAGCTTCTGAAGCTAGAGCGCGAGTCGGTCATCGAGACCGAAGATCACCACCGCTTGGCCATCCTCAGCGACTTGCATCAAGCGGTCACCGCCCGACGGGCGCTGCAGATGGTCTATCACTCGGCATCGCGCGGGGCGACCGAGACGCGCGGCATTGATCCCTATGCACTTTTGAACCATCGCGGCGTTTGGTATCTGGTGGGCCGCTGCCATCGCCACAATGAGCCTCGTCTGTTTAAGGTCGAGCGCATCGCCAAGGTCACGCCGGTTGGCGACGAAAACACGCCGCCGTTTGTCGTTCAGCCGGGCTTCGATGCCGAAAAGTTCCGTCGCGACCACCTGTTTGTGCCCGAGGCCGCCCATCCGCGCATTCATCTGCGCTTTGATCCGTCGCTGGCCTATGAAGTTCGGACGCGCTTCGATCCGGCTCGCGTGACGACCAATCGCGGCGGTGGCTTTGATGTCGTCATCGAAAACCCGCTGTCGGACTGGCTGGTCAACTGGGTGCTCAGCTTCGGGGCCGGCGTGGAAGTGCTAGAGCCCAGCGAGCTTCGCCGATCCGTCGCCGAGCGGGCCTGCGAGATCCAGGCGCTGCACACGGAACAGCCGTTGGCCTAGCGATCCTTTCGGCTGCGCTTCGCGCTCCGTCGTATTCGCACGTGCGTTGGCATTCGCCATCGGACTGCCGCCCCTTGGTAGGATGGACTGCGACCATCGACGGAGGTCCGCATGTCCCCCTAGCTGCGTCTGTACATCACGGGTGTCGGCGACGCGTTTACCGAGAGCTATCACAACGCCAGCTTCTGCATTGAAGAGCCGCAGTCGGGGCTTCGGTTGCAGATCGACTGTCCGCCGGCCTTTCCGCGGGTGCTGGCCGATTACCGACGGAGACGCGCCACTGGCAGTCCACCAGGGCAGCGGATCGTCGGCGCCGACCTGGGAATCGACAGCATCGACCACCTGCTTTTGACGCACCTACACGGCGACCACTGCGGCGGCACGGAAGCGTATCTGTACATGCGGCGCTTCCTGTTGGGGCGCAAGCCGACGCTGCTGGGGGCTCCGCAGGTGCTGGACGCGCTGTGGCCCAGTCGCTTGGCCGGAGGCATGGAGCGCCTGCTGCTGAGCGCCCCCACCTGGGATGCCGATGCCTTGGCGCAGCGTGCCGGCCGTTCGGCCCAGCGTCGACAGAGAGCAACGGAAAAAGACGTTGAGCAGCCGCAGGCGGAAGCCGAGGAACAGGCGCTGTTGGCCGATCCTGGAGGGCCGGTATGCAGCCTGGGCTTGCTCGACTACTGCCAGCGCACCGACTTGCTGGCCGGCGTGACCCAGCTTGGCCCCTTGCGCATCGAGCGCCGCTTCACCCGCCACCACATTCCGACCACTGCCCTTCGCGTATCGCTGGCCGGTCGCGCGCGACCGCTGCTTGGCTACAGCGCCGACACCGCCTTTGATCCCGACCTGATCGACTGGCTGGCCGAAGCAGACCTGATCATTCACGAGACGAACTACGGCACGCACACGCCGCTTTCCAGCCTGCTTTTGCTGCCTTCCGAGACGCGCGCGCGCATGCGCCTGATCCACTACCCCGATGCCCTGGATCCCGCCGCCTGCCCAATTACGTGTTTGCGCGAGGGTGAGGTCGTCGAGCTTCCCTAGCCCGCCCGTCTGAGACAAATGTTGGACTGATTTTTTGTATCGGCAAGCACCTGAAACTCTGCCTATAATCCTGCCAGTCATCTCTTCCCGAGCCATGCGAACTCGAACCCTTGGCCCCGTATTGAGCGTCAGCCTGCTCCTTATCGGGAGTGGCGCGCTCGCTGAACCGCACCACGAAAGTGATGCATCCGCGTCCACCCCCTCGGAAGATCAGCTGCCGCGGCTGCGTCCGGTGCTCCGCGGGGTTCTCTATCGCTCGGGGACACCCAGCGAGGAAGCCCTGACGTACCTGTGCGAGTCCGGCTGGAAGCGCGTCTATTCGCTGTACGGCGAATTCACGACTCAGCTGGGTCCGCGTAACGTCAACATGCTGCGCCACGGTCGCGACCAACGGCTGTGCAAAGCCCCGGCGGGTCCGCGTCAGCTGGAATGGCGTCCCGCGCCGTCCAGCCGCATGCGCAACCTGCCGACGATCTTCCAGGACGTCATCGACAGCATTCGCAATCCCGCAAAGGGGCCGGTGCTGGTGCACTGCTGGAACGGTCTGCACTACGCCGGCATGGTCTCGGCGCTGGCCTTGCGGCAGTTCTGCGGTCTTTCGGCGCAGCAGGCCGAAGCGTACTGGCGGGCCAACGCCAACCGAGGCGCGAACTACCCGCTGATCATCGCCAACCTGTACAGCTTCAAGCCAATTCCTCAGCTTTCGCTGACTCCCGACGAACAGCAGGCTTTCTGCCCGAACCTCAGCAAAAGCTATCTGGTGACGCCCGAGGCCTTCGCACCGAGCGAGCGACCGCTGGATAGCCGCACCGCGACGGTGGCCAGCAATATGCCGGTGCCGCCGCTGCGTCCGGTGCCCGCTGCGTATGGACCAGCGACGCGTGATCCGCGTGTCTATCAGACGGCCCAGCCCGGCGTTGAGCTTTCCAACGGCGGCACTTCGGCTCGTGGTTCGGCGGCGGGCGCTGTGACGCCTCTTTCCTCTCCCAGTGCAGCCTCACCGTCGACCAGCCGCGAAGCAACCCGGCCTTTGGCTCCGGCCAAGGGCTAGGGTGGCAATGACCCTTAGCGCGCTTCTGCTGTCCGTCCTCAGTCTTCTGCTTGGTCTGCTGCCTCTTTGGCCCGGCGGCTCTGCCGTGGTGGTGCCAATTGCCGCCCTGGGTGTGCTGCCCGCTATCAGCGGCCTGCTTTTGGCGCTGGCCAATCGCAGCCAGGCTCTGCGCAGCGGTCAACAGGTGGGCTTGGCGACCGTGACGCTCAGCCTGTCCGTCGTGGCAACCCTGCTGTGTACGGTCTGGCTGTGCGCGCTGGTCGTCGTGTTTCGCGTGCCACGGGGACGGGCTCCGGCGGCTCCCATCCCGACGCCGCAGACGGTGCAACGAGACCCCGCGTCCGCTGTGTATGCCTCGCAGATGGCGGGGCCCGGCGCATGGGCAGCGCGGGTCGACCAGGACTTCGAGTACACTGGCGCTACCTCTGCCCCAAGGTAAAGCCGTCATGCAGCGCTTCGGAATGCACGAACCAGACTGGTTCACCGTCGTCGGTGGGCCTCCACCCGCCCAGGTCTTTCTGCGCGAGCTTGTGTTTGCGGTATCGGTGCTGGTGGTGACCGTGGTCTGCGGGGTGCTGATGCCGCCGCCCTGGCGTTTTTTCCAGGTTTTGGGGGCTCCCGCCGTCGCCACCGCCACGTTTTTGGCCCTGCGTCAGACCTGGCGGCGCAGCCAGCAGGTCCGGGTGATGGGCAGCGTCCTTGAACATCGCGATGGCCCCCGCCTGGTCCAGATTGCTTTGACGCGCGCGGTCTTGTCGACGGCAGCCGATCCGATGGGCCTTCTGGTGCTGATCTTGGACGACGGCAACAGCCACGTCAGCGTGGCTCGCCGGGCGGAAGACTATGAGCTTTCGGACCTGCCTCCTATCGCTGGACCGTATCTGGAGCTGGAGCCTGAAGACTTCGAAGCCGTCCGCAGCGCCGCCCAGCGCACCTACGCGCAGGCTTGAAGCCGCGCGCCTTCGCCGTCCGCACCGATTCCGCCCCCCGATTCGAAAAGATGTCATGATGACTCGCAGGGGATGGCAGATCGGGGCTGGACTTGGCTGCCAGTCCGACCTCTGCGTCGCCCGCAACGGACCATGAAGGAGCAGCCATGAGCGACCCGATGTACCGATGCGATGCACAGCGCGTGGGCGCGGCTTCCCTGGCAAGCCCGCAGCATGCCTTTGACCGGACCGATCTACGGACGGAGCGAGCTGTCTCACCGTCCAGCGGTCCGGGCCGGCGCGTTACGGCCGGTCTGACGGTGGCGGCGCTGAGCTGGGCCTTGGTTCCCGGCGCTTTTGCGCAGACGCCGCAGGAACCGTCGACCCAGCCGCCCGTGCAGCCGTCCGCAGCGTCGTCCACTTCGTCGCCTGCGTCGCCCCCCGACCTGTCCCTGGACCCTTCGCGGATCCTTACGACCGAACGCCCAACGCGCGATCAGTGCGTCGAAGAAGTCCGCATGAAGCGCCGAATTGGCCTGGGAATCACCGGAGCCGCCATCTTTGGTGGCACGTACATGATCAACGTATTTGTGGCTTCGCTCGGCGTGCCCAACTTGTACATCCCCATCGCCGGACCGATTGTCGAAGCGGTCAGCGCTCGCAGCGGAGATGGCCCGGCGTATGTTGCGGTGCTCGACAGCTTGGTGCAGGCCGGTGGACTGGCCATGATGATCGCGGGCTTCGCGACCAAGAAGCGGTCTCTGATCTATCGCGACACCGAGATCGCCTTTGCTCCGTATGCCGGCTCCGGCGGTGCGGGTCTGTTCGCCATGGGGAGGTTCTAGCCATGTCCGCACGAACCCAACGTCCGCACGTTCTTTCGGGGGCGAGCCTGGCTTTGTGTTTCACGCTGACGCTGCCGGGCCTGGCGGCGGCTCAAGCCCAGCCCGCGCCACCCGCTACATCCTTCGAAACCAGCGCTCCCGCGAGTCCGCCGCCCAGCCTGGAACCGGTCGCTCCAGCCCCGGTTCAGCCGCCTCTTTATGCGGCTCCGCCCGTTGGCCTGCCGTATGGGACGGACTATCAGGCCCCGGTTCGCTATGAGCTTCGCCCGCGGACCGGCCTGGCCATCGCCGGTGGAGCCGTCTTCGGCGGTGTGTACCTGGCCAGCACCATCGTGGCCTCGTTTCTGGATGACAAGAGCCTGGCCGTTCCCATCGCCGGTCCGTTTATCGAGATGGGCATGCTGGCAGCCAACTCGGGCTCGTCTGGGTCATCACTGGGGCCGGTGCACTTGGCCCTGCTCATGAACGGTCTGACGCAAGCGGCCGGCGTCGCCATGCTGATCGCGGGTCTGGCAACCAAACAGAAGGTTCCGCTGTACCGCCCGCGCTTCTGCGTCAGCCCTTACACCGCTCAGGCGGGCGCCGGCATCGTCGCCAGCGGGCGCTTCTAGCGCACTCGCGCCACCGCTTGAAGTACCGGCGCTTGTGCGTCCCGCTTCCCATTCGTTTGCGTATCCAGCTTCCCATCCTTCCTCAAGCCTGCCTGACTCGGTCCTCGGCGCGCCCGTAGCCCACTGCACACGCCAATAATCGTGCGAGAAGGTTGACAGCCGCGACGGGGCGGGGTAAACCCCTTGGTCCTTGCAAGGAGCGGTCTGATGTCCCCCGACAAGTGCTCTGCCCCGTCTGCGCGGCAGGGCCGCTGTCTCATTCGTTCTTCACAGTCGCAGCAGCCTCGGGATTGGCGACGTGTTCGTCCTCGCCTGGACGGCGCGCGTACCTGGGTGTTGGCTGGTGTATCGGCGCTGTCTCTGCTGTGCTTCGGTGCGCAGGCTCGCGCGGAAGTCATCACGCTGGCCGACAACACGCAGGTCATGGGCAAGCTGACGCACTACTACGACGGCGTCGTCGTGCTAGAGACCACCGGTGGGCAGAAGCTGGAGCTTCCCCGCGAGAAGGTCAAGCAGATCGTCTTTCAGCTGCCGCCTGCCCGTGCCGAGTTTTCGACGCCGGAAAAGACCTTTGATCGCTGGCGTACCTCGATGCTCAAAGGCGAGCCAGGCAAGGCCATCGACTGCTACGCCCTGATGTACCAAGGCATGGTCGGTCAGCAGCTTGCGCAGTCGCCCGATCAGTTCAAGCAGGCCCAGAAGGATCTGGAGGGCGTGCAGTTTTCGTTTCTCTCGACTTCGTACCAGAAGCAGGGAGAGCAGCGTCTCGCCACACTGAAGGTCCGCCGCGCCAAGGGGGACAACGTTCAGACCGATGACATCCACTTGGTGCTGGAGAACGGCGAGTGGAAGATGACACCGTAGCTGGCGGGCTGCGACAGACACGATCTGTTGCAGGCTTGCTCGCTGGGCGAATGCGGCAGGGTGTGAACACCGCGTGGCTGCGGGTGGTGGCGTGTTCGCTTGCTGCCCTGGTTGCTGCGACGGTGGACGCACAGGCTGCGCCGCCGCTTGCGATCTCGCCGTTTCATTCGGCATCCGCCCAGGCGGGGAACGGCGCGATCGCCAAAGGTGGTGGCTTGCCGCCGCTGCCGCTGTTTGCGCAGGCCACGCCGCCGCCGATTTCGTCGCCGACTTCAACTCCGACCCCATCGGGCACCCCGGATCCCATGGCCCCCGTCGGGGATGCTCCGGCTGTTCCGTTTGCGACGCCGCCTCCGGGCGCGCTAGACGGCGAAGACGACGACGACAGCGAGCGCGGAAAGAAGGAAGCCAAGAAGGAAGTCGCGGTCGAGTGCGACAACGACTCGCAGTGTCCCGCCCAAAGCGTCTGCGCCCGCCACGTCTGCAAGTCCGTGCAGCGCATGACGTCGGGCATCGTCTACTTCCACCAGCCGGGGCCCATCGGCTTCCGCCTGGTGGTGCCGTTCTATTACAGCTTTTGGCGACCGCAGCGCAGCACGCGCGTGCT
>JAYRFD010000332.1:0-4288 GCA_041908565.1 Polyangia bacterium
CGGGCATCCACGCCGGAGAACTCTCGACGCTTCCGTCGGTGCTGCGCGCGCATCTTTTGGCGCTGTCGCCCATCCTGCGTCAAGTCTTGGATCTGTGTGCGCTGATTCCAGCGCCGCTGCGTCTCTCGGAACTCTTGCTGCTGGCGATCGAGATTGAGCGGACCCCGCCGGTCTCGGCATCGGCGATGTGGTCTTCGCCCAGCATGGACAGCGGCAGTGGAACAGGCCTGGCCAGCTTCGGAGCTCCACCGACCGCCGCGGCGCTATTGGCGGTCAGCCGTGGAGTGGCCACGCCGGCTTGGCTGCGAGACCGCCTGAACGATCTGGCTCGGTTGAACCTGATCGACGTGCGGCCGGCCGTCGGCTCTGCGCTGTCTCCGACGGCTACGGCGACATCGCCGGAAGCGACGCGTCGTCTGCAGTCGCTTGATACCGATGTCCTTGTCGATCTGCACCCACAGCTGCGCCCCTTGCTGGTCAGTGAGTGGCTGCGCGAACGCGGCGGCGCCGTCGTCGATCCGCGCCTGCCTGCGCTGGGACCACTGCCACGCGGCGAAAGCGCCCTGGTCTTGCTTGAGCTGCTGGCGCGGATGCTGCTGTCCGTCGGGCTTTCCGATCGTGGCTATGCCTTGCTGGTCACGCGGCTGGGCGGCTACCTGTACCACGTCCATGGACTGGGCCGCGGCCGTCGCTTTCTAAGCCTGGTGCGGCTGCTGTATCCGCTGGTTGCCTCGACGGCGATGCACGATGTGACGTGGAAGCGTCGCTATGCCCAGCTGCTGACCTGGGAAGGCGAGACGCTGCGCGATCTGGGGCAGCTGGATGCCGCTCTGGTGACGGCGCAGCGACAGTGGCCGCTGGGGTCGCCGCCTGCTCCCGAGCGCTTGTGCCAGCAAGCGCGTGTGCTGCTGCGCTTGGGCAAGCTGGCGCAGGCTTCACACATGGCTCGCCTGGCCCGCCAGTCTGCGCAGTCGCCGCTGGATGCGGCCAGCTCAGCGCTTGAGCTGGCGTCGATCGAGCTTCTGCGTGGCGATGCCGCGATGTGCCAGGTGTATCTACAGGACAGCACCAACGCGCTTTCGGAAGAGCCCTTTTTGATCACGCAGCCGGCAGGCTCTGAGCTTTTGGCCATGCTCGATCTGCTGTCGGCCCAGCGCGCGCTTCGACTGGGTCTGGATGGACCGGCCCGCGCGGCGCTCGATCGGTGTCGTGCTTCCGCGCTTTTGCGCCACAGCGAACGCCTGCTGGCCTTCTGCGATGTGGCCCAGGCCGAGCTTTTGCGTCGAGAACGCAGCTACGAGCCAGCGGCGCAGGCCCTGCATCGCGCCGTGACCTACGCCAGTCGCAGCGGCGATATGGAGATGCTGATTGTCGGCGGCCTGGCGCAAGCTCGCCTGCGCATGCAGACCGGGCACATCGAGGCCGCCGGCGCTGCACTGACTGCAGCGTTGGCGCTGGCAGTGGAACACAGCTTTGTCTGCCACCGCATCGACTTGCTGATTGTGCGGGGTGCCCTGGCCCTGCGTCGTGGAGAGAGCCTACGGGCTGAACGTGACGCTCGCGATGCGCTGGCCTATGCGATGGCACCCGGCTGCGGCTATCAGTGGGGCGAGGCCGACTCGCTGCACTTGCTGGCCACCGCGCTTCTGGTCGGGCGACCGACGCGTGGGGCACCGCGTCATGGCGAAGCCATCGCTCACCTCAGCGATGAGCTTGAGCTTCGCGAGCGCATGAGCGATCCAGCCGCCCCGGACATCCACTTCCAGCTGCGACGACTGCGCGCCTAGCAAACGCTCGACGCGGATCGTGCGCACGCCAGGCTGGGCTGCGCCCGCGCCGGACTGTGTCAGCCGCCCCGCTTACTGCGAGGTGTTCAGCAGAATCGCGACCTGATTGTCGCCGGTGTTGGCCACGGCAACATCAGGCTTGCCATCCTTGTCCAAGTCGCCAACCGCCACGGCTTGCGGGTTCTTTCCGCTGGTGATGAAGGTTGCCGGCTGCGGCGTCTTGTTGCGGTTTAGGACCAGCGCGATGCCCGTGCTGGCGCTCAGCGTGGTGACAATGTCGGGCGTACCATCCCCGTCGAAGTCTGCGCTGGCCATGCCCAACGGCGCGTCGCCGTTGTTCGCGCTAACTGGGTGCAGCGTGCCCGTGCCCAGTGCTCCCGTCCCATCGCCCGCCATGATCAAGATCTGCGGAACAGAAAGGCCCAGCGAGACCGCGACATCGACGTTGCCATCGCCAATGAAGTCGCCGACGGTGACGCCGCGCGGGTTGGTGTTGGCGCCGGTCTGATAGTTTGCCTTCCACTCAAACGCTTTGGTGGTGTCGTTCCACAGAAAGACGCTGACGTTGCTGGTCATCTGATTGACCAGCACCAGATCCGGCTTGTTGTCTTTGTTCAGATCGATCAGGGCCAGCGCGCTTGGACTCTGCGCAGCGCCGCCAGGGGTCAGCGTCGTCGCTGGAGTAGTGAACGCCGAGCCCGCCGCTCCGTACAGCAGCGAAGCATTGTTGCCCCCGGCATTGGCCGTCAACACATCGAAGATCATGTCGCCGTTCAGATCGGCGCCGACCACGGCTTGCGGCGTTGAGCCAACTAAATACTCGTTGTTGCGGCTGAACACACCGGCCTGATTGTTCAGCAGCACCGAGACCGAATTCAGACCTTCGTTGCACGCGATGGCATCCAGGAAGCCATCCTTGTTCATGTCGCCCAGCGCCAAGCCCGTGGGGCGTGGGCCGACCATGATCGACGTGTTGACGTTGCCAACCGCCCCGAAGGTGCCGTCGCCGTTGCCCAGCGCCACGCCCAGGTTGTTGCTGGAACGGTTGACGGTGATGACGTCGGGCTTGGTGTTGTTGTTTAGCTCTGCGATGGCGATCGCCCACGGCTGCGTGCCAATGTCCAGCTTGGTGCCCTGCAGGGTCAGCGCGACGTTGCCGTAGTAGTAGCGAAACAGGTCCGTGCGCGTGACCTTGCGCGTGTCGGGATGGCGCACCTCGACATCGACGGGTCCCTTGGTGCCCAGCTTGGCTGGCAGCCGAACCTTCATCAGCGAGGACGAGACGACCTGCTCGACCACCGCCATCTGCCCGCCGATGAACGCCTGCATGCCAGCTACAAAGTTAGCGCCGCTGACATCCAGCACGACGGGGCTGCCACCGCTCATACCCGTGCTTGGCCCAGTGGCCGGAGTCACGCCCAAAAGCAGCAGGTCGGTGGTCATCAGGTCCATGGTGCTGCCACCACCGTCCCCGCCTCCCCCGCCGCCATCGCCGGTCCCGGTGCCGCTCAGATCGGCCGTGGGGTCGATTCCCCCCATGTCTTGTCCGTCAGAGCCCGGGTTTTCTTTGTTGCACTGTAAAGGAAGGGCCAACGCCAAAGGCAGCAGTGCCCCGCTAAGCAGAAGTCGCTTTCGTGTAGTCATGAAGAATCAGTATAGCGTGCTCAACTGCGGCTTGGAGGGAACCAGATCCAGCCGTCCTCTGCGAACACGGGATCGACCGGTAGCTGCCAGCCATCGCGCGCCCAAAGGTACGCGGTATACGCGCAGATCAGCGCGTCGAACTGGTGATCGTTCTGCACCGTGTACTCGCGCCACTGCCCCGGTCCAAAACGCAGGCCGGGAAGTTCTTCCAGGACGCGCGTACGAATCGGCAAGGCATGGCCCGAGCGCTTGTACAGCCTGGCGACCTGCGATCGCGGGCGCTTGGGATTGTCTCGTTCGTCGGCGGCATCATCGGCATCCAGCAGGCGGACTTCGTTGCCATTGCTATCGAGATACCGCACGGTGGTGCGCACGGCAGACCCCGCGCCATGGGACGCCGCAGCTTGGCTGCCTGCCACACCCGAAGGCGGCGCAGCGTCGGGAAACAGCTGCGTCAACGTCGCTTTGGGATACACCTCAAGCAAGTTGTGGTGCAACCGATAGCGATCCGACAAGGCGTGGCGCAGATACGCCATGCGCGCGGTCAGCGGCCCCATGCCCTGGCCCAGCGTTTCACGCGGCGTGATGCCGTGATCTTCGTGCAGCACCACTTCGCTCGCGCGTTGGGTATACGGCGTATAGCGCGGCTTTCCGCGCAGTCGACTGTCGGGCACGGTGCCGGTGTTTTCTTCCAGCGTCCGCTTCTTGGCATCGCGTTCTCGAAACCAAGCCACCGTCGATACGTCACAGGCATCGGCCCCGGGGCACTGCGGCAAGGTGCAGCGCACGCAGACCGGCAGGCTTAACGGAGCATCGATCGCCAGCACGGCGCCATCGGCATAGCGCAGCAGATAGTC
>JAYRFD010000333.1:0-3126 GCA_041908565.1 Polyangia bacterium
AGACAACGCCGGGCGCGCCGCGGACTGCGCAGCAGCAACATCCACCGGTGACCGTTTTTCTGGGGGCGTCGACTGCGGTCGATCGTCGAGCGACACAGGTACAGCTAAGGCCGACCCATCAACGTCCCGTCTGGCGATATCGCGCCGAGGTATTGCGTCCTGAGGGTTTTTGTTTGTTGTTCGCTCTGGCCCCGCGCTGACCACTGGGCGCATCGCGCGGGACTCTGTCGAAGCGGACTGTGGAACGCCGGGGATGCGACTTTCATGGCGTCGCGATGGCGACCCATGAAGCGGATGATCCACGTCGACCGCTGGCCAGCGCGTTGGGTGGGGTCCAACGCTGTGTTCGATCGCGGGTTCGTCATTCAGCAGCACCGGATGTTCGCGGTGCTTGGCTGCCTGATTGTGTTCGCTGGGGCGTCCGCTTGGACGGACTGCAGCCAGCTGATCGGCGCGCGCACTGGCCTTCGACAGCTCGCCTGCATCAGCCGGATGATCCTCGAGTGCTATCGAGATCGAAGATGCCTCATGCGTCGGCGCCCAACGTGTCTGGGGTTCGCGCGATTCCATCGTCGCAGATGCGTCTGTGAGTGGATCGTGCGAGCGCTGCCCGATCGGGGCAGCCTGCGGCAGAGCCGGCGGATCGCTGCTGGTCCAGTGTGCGCTCAGCAGATCCGCGCTCGCTCCCTGCGGCGCTTCCTGCAGCTCCAGATCCGGAGCAAAGCGCGGGGCAATCATCGGCTCCAAGCGCGGCATCGCGCCCATGCTGCGTGCCACCAGACGAGACAAGAAGTGACTCATGCGCTCGCTCCGCAGCGTGCCAAGTAGGCCCTTCGCTTCTTGGTGCTCAGCGATAGGATTGTGGGCTCGCTCCAGCCATAGGCGGCGGCGAGTGCATGGATCTCGTCCAGCAGGCGCTCGGCTTCGCTCTGTAGCTCGCGCAGCAGCAGGGCAGCGACATCCAGGATCGCCTGCCAGCCTGTGCCGCAGCCGGGGCAGCGCAGGCTGAACAGCATCTCGCCTTGTGGGTCACGCGCGCTCATGTCTTCGGCAATGGCGTGGATGACATCGGGCGACAGTGCGGAAATGGGCTGACCGCTTTCGATGTGCCAGGCCCGCACACAGCGTTTCAGAAGCTGCTGCAAGGCCTGCTGCGGATCGTCGCAGAGGGCCACGGCCATCAGATCCGCGCTGGTCGGCAAGCGGTATCGGATCTGCTGTTCGGCGACTTGCAGATCGACTTCACAGACAGCGTCCTGCGTCATCGGAAGACTGGCTGGAGTGCAGTGCAGATCATGCGTGTGAAGCGCAAGCTCTAGCGCTTCGCGGCACTGCGGACAGCTCGCTGCCAAGCGCAGCCGCGGGCCAAACGTCTGTTCACGCAGATCCAAAAGCAGCCGGTCGCGCTGTCCCAAGGGAAGCTGCCACAGCGTCGCGGCCGACAGGCTCGGCAGCGCGCGCTGAAGCAGCTCAACCGCTAGCTGAGCAGGATGCAGCCTCTCCCCGCGCTCCCAGATCCAGAGCAGGTCGGCGTGGCTCAGAGGACGCAGGATCGCGGTCATGGCTTACGGCGTCACTTGCGCTTCCTGGGGTTCTTCCACCGCGGTGTCGCGCACCCAGCCTTCGTTCTCCAGCTTGATGCTTTGGATCGCGACGCCGTTGCCGTTGGCATCCAGCTCTGGCAGGGCTTGGAACTCGCTGACCCAGCAGCGCAGCACGTGATACGCCAGCACAAGCTGACCGGACTCGTTGTACATCTCGATGGTCAGGTTGCGTCGGAAGTCTTGCAGCGACACCTCTTTGCCCAGGTTGTTGCCGTGCTTCCAGACCTGGTTGGCCCACTGCTCGAATTCCTTGTCGTGCGTGACGCCACGCTCCAGCGTGATCGCTTCGTATTCGGTGCGGCCGGGCGACTTGCGGCTGGTGCTGGGATCGCCGCCTTCGCGCCACTTCACCACTTCGGTGCTGCGGCGCAGCGCGCTGACTTTGGACACGCCAGCGACATAGTGGTCGCCGATCTTGATGCGGAACTTGAAGTTCTTGTACGGGTCGACCCGCGATGCGTTTACGACAAACTGAGCCATGTAAAGACCTCTTGCAGAAAGGGGTTACGACGTCGCTTGGCCTGCGATCTGCTGCAGCTTCACCACCACGAACTCCGCCGGCTTCAGTGGCGCAAAGCCGACGACGATGTTGACGATGCCCAGATCGACATCGGCCTTCGGCGTGGTCTCTTTGTCGCACTTGACGAAGTACGCTTCGCTGGCGGCCTGCCCCGCGAATGCACCCTGCCGGAACAGGTTCTGCATGAAGGTGCCGACGTTCAGCCGAATCTGTGCCCACAGCGCTTCGTCGTTCGGTTCGAACACAACCCACTGCGTGCCGCGATACAGGCTCTCTTCGATGTGCAGCGCCAAGCGGCGCACCGAAAGATACTTGTACTCATCGGCGATCAGATCCGAGCCACGCAGCGTGCGTGCGCCCCAGATCACGGGGCCGCTGCCGGGAAAGCTGCGAAGGCAGTTGATGCCCTGCGGGTTCAGCTGGCCATTTTCTGCGTCACTGAGTCGCGTCGACAGGCCCTGCACACCCAGCAGGGCGGCATCGAGTCCAGCGGGCGCTTTCCACACGCCGCGCTGCGCATCGGTTCGCGCCAGCACACCGGCGATCATTCCGCCGGGTGGGAACGTATCGATCTGACCACGGCGCAGCGGATCGGCACACAGAACGCGCGGGAAATACACGGCTGCGTTGCGCGCCCCGGGTCCCGAGAGCTTCAGGTCTGCCAGGGCTGGCGTGCGATTTGCCCACTCAACCGGCGGATCGATCAGCAGCACTGCGCGTCGCTTGACGCAGTACGAAAGCGCTGCCGCATAGACATCGGTCGACGTGTTGCCTTCGCGCGAGTCGGGCGGAATGACCATCAACGAAAACTGCTCGTGCTTGTCGAGCGCATAAAGCCCGGACTTGGCGCCGTCGCCCAGATAGCTGCTGACATCCAGTGGCTGGCTGTCGCTGCCGCTGTCCAAGCGCACCGCGGCGCTGGCGTCGGGACGCTTGCTGGCGTCGGGCAGCACCGGCTTGCCATCGCTTGTCGGCACACGCACAAACTTGCTGGCTTGCAGG
>JAYRFD010000334.1:0-3367 GCA_041908565.1 Polyangia bacterium
CGGTGCGCCCAACGGCCCACAGGTCGTTGCTGGCGACGCCGAACAGGGCCAAAAGCTCGGCTCGTTCGCCGCTGTCGACGCGCTGCCAGCGCTGACCATCCCAGCGCAGAAGCAGGCCGTTGCCGCCAACCGCCCAGGCCCGATCGGGGCCATCGCTCCACACGTCGCGGACGGTTTCGGTGGTGTCGATGGGGGTGGGTTCCCAGCTGACGCCGTTCCAGCGCAGCAATGTTCCACGTTCCCCGACGGCCCACACGGATCGAGGACCGCCGCCCGCGTGGACGCTTAGCAGGGTCGCAAAGGTCTCGCGCTGCGGCACATTCCAGAAGCGACCGCCATCCCAGCGCTGCAGCGCGCCGTCGTTGCCGCTGGCCCACACTGCGTCGCGACCCAGTGCCCAGACCGCGCTCAAGTGACTGCCGGTGTAGCTTTCCGTCGTGCGCCAGCCCATGGCAGCGCCAGCCCCGGCGGCGACTCCCGATCGGTGCAGGATGGCGCCGTTGTTGCCGACGACCCACAGATCATCGGCAGACTTGCCCGAGATGGCATTGAACGCGAAGCCCGAAACCGCGTTGACGCTGTCGAAGCCGCCGCCGTTCCAGTGCAAAAGAGCGCCGGCCGGACCGACGAAAAAGACATCGGTGGCGCTGCTGCCCCAGACGCCGCGCAGATCGGCGGGCGGGCTCATCGGGGCGGGGCTAATCGGCGGAGTTGTGATCGTAGGATCCCAGGCGCCATTGCGAAAGCGCGCGGCTCCACCGTCGCCAGCGACAAACACATCGTCGGCGCTGGCGGCCCACACGCCGTACAGGTTGCGCCCGCCGGGGGCGTTGTTGTCTTTCCAGCTGCTGCCGTCATAGCGCAGCACGGTGCCCGCCGCCCCGACGGCCCAGGCGCTGGTGGGGGCTACCGACCAGACGGCGCGCAAGGGCTGCATGCTGGGGTTGGCCACCGCCGTCCAGCTGTTGCCGTCGTAGTGCAGCGTCGTGCCACCGCCGCCGCCGACCGCCCAGATGTCCTGCGGACCGCTGCCGTGAATGCCAAACAGCTGGGACGAAGTCGGGCTGGTCACGCCATTCCAGCCGATGCCGTCGTAATGCAAGATGGCTCCGCCGCTGCCGACCGCCCAGATGTCGTCGGAAGCAGTGCCAAACAGCCCATTTATGTGCTGACCCTGGGGACCCGGATGCGACCAGCACCAGCCTTCCGGCAAGCAGTGCGGCAGCGTCAGCGGAACGGCAACCGGGCTTAGCTTGTCGGTGTCGGCGGCGTTTTCGATCGACGCTTGGCCGCGGCCACTGGCCAGCTCGGCCCCGGCGTCATCCAGGGCGCTGACGCCAATCAGGATCTGTCCACGAACGCTGGCCGGCACCACCACCGTCACCTCGCGCGGGGCCCCCGACGGCGTCGAAAGGACCGAGCTGGGCGCTTTGTTCGATGCGCGCCAAAGCTCGTTGTCGCGGCTGCGGGTCAGCGTGCTGATGCGCAGCGACTTGATGCGACTGCGCAGTCCGTCTTGCACCTGAAGCTGAAGTCGCACGGCGCCGCGGTCGTCACCGCAGGCGGAAAAGGACAAAGCGCAGAGCCCAACCAGAATCGATGTACGCGTAGTGCGGGGCATGCGCTCTCCTAAAACTCGACGACGACGGGGTTTTCGTACTTGGGCAGCCACGGGCGAGCCGCCAGCACCGACACGGTGATCAGCGTCGCCACGCCGCCGCCTACGGCCGCGAAGAACCACCACTTTTTGTAAAACGGTCCGCTGTCGCTCTTGCGCGATCCGGATCCCAGCTTGTCGGCGCTCGCGTCTCCACTGGGTAGCGCAGCGGGCGACAAGCTGGCGCTTAGCACCGGCTCGGTCGAAAGCGGCAGCAGCTTGGCCCGTTCGCTTTCTAGCTCGCTTTCAGCGCGGCTGCGGTTGCCGTCTTGCGCCGGCGCCAGCTTGAGATAGCGCTCGTAATACGCGACTGCTTCAACGTGGCGATTCAGGCGCTGATAGATCTTGGCGGTGGCAAAAAGATAGTCGGGATAGCGACGGGGAACTTCCTTGGGCCCGCCTTTTTCCAGCGCCTGCTGCAGCTCGCCCAGGGCCTCTTCATACGAAGACGAAGACGCCAGCTTGTAGGCCCGCAGGTAGTGCTCGTACGCTTCTTTGGACTCGGGCGTCTCGTCGGGGGCAGCCGGCTCAGCGGCCTGGCCAGCGATGGGCAGGGTCAGGCACAAAAGCGCCACGGTCCAAAGCAGCCAGCGCGGCAGAGCAGGCTGTGCCCCGGGGCTGCGATTAGAACAGGGAGGGATCGACATGGGCTTTCTCCTTCGCGTTGGCGCGCGCTGGAGAAGCCGAGCGCGGCTTCGCTTTGTCGGTCGCGGGGCCCCGGCTGTCGCTGGGCTTGGCCCGCTGATCGAGCAGATCCAAGAGCTCGTCGGCGTCAGACTTCTTGTTGGCACGGCGCGTCGATCGAGCGGACTTGTTGTCGGCAACGGCGGGCTCAGCGGGGCGGCTCGCTTCGGTGGCCCCATCACCGGAACCAGTCGCTGAAGGGGCGCTTGGACGATCGCTGCGACGGCGCGAGGCGGCCGTCCCGTCTGCCGAACGGCTGTCGCTTGTACGGCTGTCGCTGTCCAAGGCCGGTGTCTTTGGTCCACCTACCGGCTCTGCCGCCGCTTTTTCCATCGCTGGGGCGGTCGGCGATGTCGGGCCGGCCGCGGTTCCTTCATCGGACGGACGCGGCGACGGTGATGGACTGGCCGGGCGGTCCGCGCCTCGGGGGCTGTCGGACGGAGCCTTGCGCAGCGGGTCTTTCAACGCGCCCTGCTCGCGCTGTGCCTGTTCGTTTTGTTCGCGCTGATCAATCAGCCACCACAGCGGTGCCGCGACGACAAAGCCGGTGACGATGGCCACCCCGACAAACCAGCGACGACGCGCTCCGACCGGTGGCAGCGAGTGCCCGCCCGTCGAGTACGCCATCGGATGCAGCGAGCCGCGAGAAAAGCTGGTCTCGCTGCTGCTGTACTGCGGGCTGTATCCCGGCGTCGGTGCGGGCCCGCGCGCTGGCAAGGCTCCCGAGCCGGGATGCACCTGGGAAGGGCCGTTCCAGACGGCGGGCTGAGGCACAGCGGGATGCAAGCCAGGCCCCGTCGGTCGCAGGCCCGCTTGGGCGCGGCTGCTGGCCGGTCCGCCTGGGCTGGGCGCACCACTTAGCTTGACGTAGGCGCCCGTCGTGCCTCCCCAGTCCAGGGCTTCGCAGAGCTGCGTCAAGCGCAGCGAGGCTTCCGCCATCGACGGTCGATCGCCCCGTTCTTTCTGCAGCATCTGGTGCACCAGCGACAGAAGTTCCAGCGGGGCTTCGGGGGCCAGCGACGAAAG
>JAYRFD010000335.1:0-2541 GCA_041908565.1 Polyangia bacterium
CTGCTGGGAACGGTGGTGTGGCTGGCGTGGATTCTGGGCGCTCAAGTCGGAAATGGGGGCGTGGTGGCGCTGCTGGCCGGCCTGCTGGTTGCCGGAGTCGCCGCCTGGCTGCTGCAGCGCTGGCCCGAGGGGCGCTTGGCCTTGGGCCTCAGCGCTGTCCTGGTTCTTGTGGCGGCGCTGGCTCCGGGATGGATGCCTGGTTTTGATGCGGGGGCCGGTGTCGATGGGCCGGGTCGCCCGAATGCGACCGCGACCCCGAATGCGACCGCGACACCAACAAGCGATGGCGCGCCACCGATTGCCTGGGTGCCCTTTTCCAAAGAGCGCTTGGCCGAGTACCAGCGTCAAGGCAAGCCGGTCTTCCTGGACTTCACTGCAGAGTGGTGCGTGTCCTGCAAAGTGAACGAGCGCCTGGTGCTGCAGTCGACCGCCGTGCGCCAACATCTGCACGATCACGGCATCGTCGCCATGAAGGCCGACTGGACGCGGTATGACGAGCACATCACCGAAGCGCTGGCTGGCTTTGGGCGCAGCGCGATCCCGTTCTATGCACTGTATGGCCGCGACGCCGCGCGTCCTCCGGTTGAGCTGCCGGCCATCCTGACCCAGCGCATCGTCCTCGATGCCCTCGCAAAGCTGCGCTAGCTGCGCAAGGAACAAGCTTCCGCATTTGGTGCGAGCCGCGGGCTTATGCGTCTCGACGCAGCGATGCCTCTCCTGACGACCGTGGCAATGGCGGCAGGGCTGGCGCCGATGCTGATGCACTGCTGGCATCGTGCGCGCACGTCCGACGGTACACGTCATAAAGCGTGTTCAGGCCCGGGCGAGCCTTGCCGGCCACGATGTCGTGGATCAGCTGCACCAGCGCCTGATTCACCGGCGTCGCGATGCCCAGTTGATCGCCGCGACGGACGATCTCGCCGTTTAGGAAGTCGATTTCAGGCGTGCGACCCCGCGCGATGGCCACCCCCATCGAGCTGCGCATCCGGCGAAACTTCAGCCCAATCGCCAGCAGCAGCGAGTGCTTCAGAAACAGCGCCGCAGACCCCACTCGCAGACGCCGTTCCCCGTCGGTAATGGCCAGCTTGTCGATGTCCAGGGTTCCGGCCACCTTGGCCAGCTTGACCCCTTCGGCGCGCGCCACCTGCGAAAGTTCGCCCCACACTTCCAGCGCTAGGCGTCGCACGAAGCGCTGCCGCAGCAGCTGCCCCAGCGTGTCGCCCCCGGCGGCCCCCAGCGTACTGGTCGCGCAGTTGATGGCCAGCTTGCTCCAGCGCACGCCGTCCAGATCGCTGACCACTCGCGTCTGGAATGCGCGCCCCAGCAGGTCGCAGGCGCGCTGCAGGCGGGCATCCGTGTCCGTCGCACGGCCCAGGCGCCGACCCAGCTGCATTCCGCCCTTGGATGTCCGTGCCGAAAAGCCCGGCTCGACCAGCGTCGCGCCCCAGCCGACCACGCAGCCGATGACGCGCTCGGCGCCGACCACCGCTTCGGCTCGCTGTTCGGGCAGGCCGTTCTGCAGCAGCACGACATCCGACTGCGTCTGCAAAAGCGGCATGGCTTCGTGTAGCGCCTGTTCCAGCGTCGTGGTCTTGGTCGACAGCAGACACAGGTCGTAGGTCCGCCCAGCCTGCTGCAGATCGTGGGTCCGGACGACGACCTGCCCCGTCGGAGGGGCCGACCACTGCCGGCCATCCAGATCGCGAACCCGCAGGCCGTTTGTGTGTATCGCCCGCGTGATCTCTGGATTGCCCGTCACGATGTCCAAGGCGGTGCCGCTCTTTGCAAGCGAGGCGGCGACGATGCCACCGATGCCACCACAGCCAACCAACAGGACGCGCATGCTGCTGCCTCCGTCGAATCTTGTTCACTGTCGACAAAGCGGGGGCGCCGATCAAGCCCTTTTTCATGCGCTTTTCCGTCGCTGCGCGTGGGTGGAAACCGCGATCAGCCGATCGTTGGATGGTTGTCCATGACACGGGCGGCTTGACGGCGCATCGAGGGCAAGGACATGCTGAAGCGCGGGGTTTTCCAAGCTGCTGTGATCGCGGCAGCCCCTCGCCGCCGTGGACCAGGAGCGCCACCGACTGCTATGGATTCGCCTATCGTTGCACCGCCTTCGGATGAGCTGCCGCCGGACAGCGCCATCGGTCCGTATCGAGTGGTGCGCCCGCTGGGCAAGGGCGGTATGGGCGTGGTCTACGAAGCCATCCACCCCGCGATTTCTCGTCGAGTCGCCATCAAGATCCTGCGGCCCGAGCTGGCCAACGACCGCGAACGGGCTGCGCGCTTTGTCAACGAAGCCCGCGCCGTCAACTTGGTCGATCATCCAGGCGTCGTGCAGGTCGGCGACATGGGGCAGCAGGCCGACGGCACGCCGTACATCGTGATGGAGTTTCTGCGCGGCGAGACCCTGGCGTCCTTGCTGAAGCGCAGCGGCGGGAAGCTGCCGTGGCTCGACGTCGTGCGGTACGCGCAGCAGATCATGGATGTGCTGCTGGCTGCTCATGCCAAGAACATCGTTCACCGCGATCTGAAGCC
>JAYRFD010000336.1:0-2328 GCA_041908565.1 Polyangia bacterium
CCGGCCATCGGCATTGCCGCGGCGTACGGCGCGGCTCTGGGGGCTCTGCGGGGTGTGCCACTTGCCGATGTGATCGCGACGCTGCGGGCGACGCGCCCGACGGCGAAGAACTTGTTCTGGGCTCTGTCGCGCATGTCGGACGCGGCTGAGCGCTCGCGCGGCGACGGACGACCGCTGTTTGAAGCGCTGCTGCAAGAAGCGCAAGCCATCCATCGGCAAGACGTCGAAATGTGCCTGCGCATCGGTGAACACGGCGCGCCACTTCTGCCCAGCGGCACCGTGCTGACCCACTGCAATGCGGGCGGCCTGGCGACTGGCGGCTACGGCACCGCGATCGGCGTCATCCGCAGCGCACTGTCCCTGGGCACCCCGCTGCGCGTCTTTGCCGACGAGACGCGGCCCTACTTGCAAGGCGCTCGCCTAACCGCGTATGAGTTTGTTCGCCTGGGTGTGCCAGTGACGCTGCTGACCGAGGGAATGGCCGGCTTCCTGATGGCGCGCGGCGAAATTCAGTCGGTGATTGTCGGGGCCGATCGCATTGCGGCCAACGGCGATGTCGCCAACAAGATCGGCACGTACACGCTGGCTGTACTGGCGCACACGCACGGCATCCCGATGTATGTGGCAGCGCCGCGATCGACGCTGGATCTGGATCTGACATCGGGCGACGAAATTCCCATCGAAGAACGATCCCCCGACGAGGTGCTATCGATCGGCAGCCTGCGCATTGCCCCGCGTGGTGCCAGCGCCCGACATCCCGCCTTTGACGTCACGCCGGCTCGGCTGGTCACCGCCATCATCACCGATGTCGGAATCGCCCGGCCGCCGTACAAAGACAGCCTGTCGCGCCTGCTGGACAGCTAGCTGTCTTTCGATCTGCCCCACCCTGCCCTTCGCTTCTGGCTGGCGAGCCGTACACCGTCGGTGATACGTGGGTCACCGCGCGGGCGTAGCTTCGCGATACCCTAAGCCCCATGAAGACGCTGCGCTGCGATCAGTGTGCAAGCACCGATCTGACTCGCCTGGGCGAACACGAATATCGCTGCAACCACTGCAAGACCCAGATGCACACGCAGGCGAAGCCTGCTCCTCACGTGGTCGTCGTGCGACCGGCAACGCCCGCGGCCAAACCAAGCAAGCTGCGTAGCGCTGTTCTGGTGATTCTGGGCATCGCACTGCTGATAGGTGCGGCGTCTCTGAAGTCGCAGCGGCAAGCTCGCCTGCGGGATGCGCAGAGGCAGCGAGCCCTGCAGCGCGATATCGCCCGCCGAATCGAAGCGCGGATGGGCAACAACTCGCTCGATGTAAATGAGCTCACCGGTGGGCACCTGGCGGGTCAACGCAGCGCCGGATCGCCCCCGCCACAGCCCAACAAGCCGGTGGAGTACGGCAGCGAGTCCGTGGTCGCCCCCAAGGCTGTACGCGCCACATTTACCGACGCTGTGGCCGTGCCCGATCGCATCGGCAACGTCTATTTCGTCGGCGTGTACAAGAACACCGGGGAAGCCGCGATCGACCATCCGCGCGTCGAAGCCACACTGTGGGATGCCAAGAAACAAAAGATCGCCGTCGGAGCCGGCTTTGCTCCGTTTATGAACCTGCTGCCCGGTGAAGAAGTGCCGGTCAAGATCTTGGTGCAGCACGCACCAGCCTACGAATCGGTGACGTATCACGTCGCGCCGCAAGCTGTGCGCTTCGGATCGCCGGCCCGCTTCAAGACTGCGATCGAAAAACCCAAGCTGGAACCGGCAGCGTTCGGCGGCTATCGCTTGAGCGGTCAAGTGCACAACAACGATCGCAGCGACGTGCAGTCTGTTCACATCGTCGCTTTGCTGCTTGATGCCAAGCGGTCGATCGTCGGCATGATCGACGGATTCCCAGGGCAGCGGCAGATTCCGGCGGGCGACTTCAGTCCGTTTTCGCTGCAAGGCTCGACCCTGCGCGGCACGCCCAGCACGTTCGTGCTGTACACGTTTGCCAGCCCGATTCGCTAGGCAGATCGGCCCTGTGGCCGCACAGCGATCCTATTGATGGCGCGTCGACGGCACATCGCGCGCCACGGCCCAGTTGACAGAGCGCGGAAAGCAGGGCTTTCTTTCCGCTATGCGAAACACACTGACCCTGCTCTGTGGAGCTCTGCTTCTGTCGGTTGCCTGCAACAACAAGCCTGCGGCGCCCGTCTCGGCGGAACCAAGCGCGGCGCCTGCCGCCCCCGCGGCCCAGCCGGCCGTGGCGGCGGTTGCACCGCCCAGCGCTGCAGCGGCCGCGCCGATTGCCGCACAGCCAGCGGCCGCTCCGGCGGCGAACGCCCCCGCCGGTACGGGCAAG
>JAYRFD010000337.1:0-1665 GCA_041908565.1 Polyangia bacterium
AGCCCTCTAGCACCGTTCGGGCGCGCTCAGCACGTCGACTATCCCGTCAGGGATGCTACCTGGCGACGGTCTGTGAAGGCGCTCGCTGCACGACATTGGAGTGCTGATTCGATTGAACGATTGTGGCTTTAAGTAAGGCCAAGTAGACCAGCAAATGTGCTGATGTGTTGGCATTGTATTTTGCCCAGTAATACGCTGTCTGAGATTGTGCGATTGTTTATGATTGAATTCGGAAAATTTCACGGAGCCCCGAAACCATGCGCGATAAAATTGCTTATGCGACTGTGGTGTCGTTGTTGCTTTATAACGGTGTTGCCGTTTTTGCGAATCCAGCTCAACCCGCCGCGGCGAGCGTTGCCTTCTATTACGGTCGCGAGCTACCGGCTGCAGCCCTGGCCCACTTCGACCGCGTCATCGTGCAGGCGGATGCCGCGCCGGCCGATCGCGTCGAGCTGCTGCGGCGCCACGGCACCACCGTATATGCCTACGTCAGCTTGAGTGAAGTCAGCCGCCCGCAGGCCGATACCCTGGATGCGCGCTTTCGCCTGGGGGACAACCTGGCCTGGCAGAGCGTCATCCTGGATGCGACGCAGCCTGCATATCGCCACTGGCTGGTAAAGACGCACTTCCAAGGGCTGTGGCGGCGCGGCTATCGCGCCTTTTTCCTCGACAACCTCGACAGCTATCAGAGCGTGGTGCAGTCCCCGACCGCGCGCTTGGCCCAAGTACAGGGCTTGGTGCAGATCATCCAAGACCTGCGCGCGCAGTTCGCCGGCGTGAAGCTGCTGTTCAACCGCGGCTTCGAGCTGCTGCCGCAGGTTGCCCAGTACGCCGATGGTCTGATTGCAGAGTCGCTCTTCCGCGGCTGGGATCCGCGCAAGCGCATCTATGTCGAAGTCAGCGACAGCGACCGGAACTGGCTTCTGGCCGAGCTGCGGCGCGCGCAGGCGCGATATCAGCTTCCGATCATCGCGGTGGACTACGTCGACCCGAAAAAGCGAGATCTTGCCCGCAGCACAGCCCAGCAAATCATGGCTTTGGGAATCACCCCGTGGGTCACCGACCACACCCTGGGTTCCCTGGGTGTGGGCCGGCTTGAGGTGATTCCGCGTCGCGTTCTGGCCCTGTACAACGGAGGCGATCAGCGGAGCCATGGCGGATATGGGGACGTAGCGTATGCCGCGATCCATCGCTCTGGCGCCATGGTGCTGGAACAGCTGGGCTACGCCATTGACTATGCCGATGTCAGCGAGCCGCTGCCGACCGGAGTGCTGCGCGACACATACGCCGGCATCGTCACCTGGTTTACCGATGAGCAGGTACCGCAGCCCGAGGCATTTCAAGCCTGGCTGCTAGAGCAGATCGACTCGGGCCTGCGGGTGGCGATTCTGGATCACTTGGGCTTCTTCCCAACCCCTGCGCTGAAGAAACGCCTGGGCTTCCTTCGCGATGACAGCCGAACCACTCGCTTGATTTCTTTGCTGCACGCCGATCCCCAGATGACCGGCTTTGAAGCGCCGGCGCAGGCGCGCCAGAACGTCTTTTATCCGCTGCGCGTGACAGACCCCGCAGCACAACGACTGCTGAGCGTGGCCGACAGTGCAGGCCAGCAGATGGATGCGGTGTTCCTGTCGTGGTGGGGCGGCGTGGCCTTGGATCCCTATC
>JAYRFD010000338.1:0-3541 GCA_041908565.1 Polyangia bacterium
CAGCAGCAGCAGGCCCGACAGCGCAAAGCTGGGAGCACTGGCCCCCGTCAGGTACAGCCACAGCGGGAAGGTCACCACCGCCGCCAGCGAGCCCACCGACGAGATGCGCGTCAGCCCATACGCCGCGACGTAGACAGCCCCACCAATCAGCGCCGCCTTGGGCTGCAGCACCAGAAACGCCCCCAAGGCCGAAGCGACGCCTTTTCCGCCGCGGAAGCCGGCGAAGATCGGCGCCAGGTGACCGATGAAGGCTGCCGCCGCCAAGCTTGCCAAGATCCAGTCCAGAAGCGCGGCGTATTCGGGTCGGCTGCCAAAGAAAGCGCGGCCCACCACGACTGGTAGCGCGGCCTTGCCGGCATCCAGAAACAGCACCACAAGCCCCCAGCCCTTGCCCAAGGCGCGTGCCGTATTGGTGGCGCCGATGTTGCCGGAACCGACGCTGCGCAGGTCGATCCGCTTGAAGTGCGCGACCACCAAGCCGAAGGGGATCGAGCCAAGCAGGTACGACAAGACCAGTGCCAAGACCCAGAGCAAGCTCATCGGCGGCTTCTTATCACGGTCGGGACTCCGCCGGTGAGCCGATGCAAGCGCCGTCGTCCGGCGGGCGTCGTGTGGCGAACGCGGTCTGGCGAGCGGTATCTGCAGGCTCGGCGCGACGGGATGGTGCACTGCAGGAGGGCAGCGCCGCGTGTCTCGCTGCGCCCCATGCACGGCAGACGGGCCTGCCCCGACCTGCTGATAGATCCAAGCTATCACCGACATCGAAATGATGTCATGGAGACTGTCGCGACTCGGCCGCAAGCTAGGCTTCGTTCACGGACGCTGCGCAACAGAGACAGCGCCCAGACAGACGGCGGCGTTCCGGTCGCCAAACCCAGCCTGCTGCGTGGCCGCCTCGCGGTCGCAAGGAGCTTCAAGCCATGTCTTCCTCTCTGCCGCTGTTCAAAAGCCCAAGCCCGCTGTCGGAAACGAATCGCGTGACCATCACCGATGCGCTCAACGCCGCACTGGTCGATGGCCTGGATCTGCACAGCCAGATCAAGCTCGCGCACTGGAACATCAAGGGCCCGCACTTCGCGGCACTGCATCCTCTGTTTGACTCGTTCGCCGACGCCCTGGCCGAACACAACGACGAGCTTGCCGAGCGTATCGTGACGCTGGGGGCGCGCGCTGTGGGCACCGCTCGCCAGGTCGCCGCAGGCTCGCGCCTGCCTGAGTATCCGCACCAGACCACCGCCGATCTGGATCACGTCCGCCTGCTGGCCGAGCGCTTCGCCGTCTACCTGCACGGCCTGCGCGCGGCCCGCACGATCGCCGCTGACGCAGCAGATGACGACAGCGAAGACCTGCTGACCGGCATCGTCCGCGCGACGGAAAAGCACGCCTGGTTCCTGCTGGCCAACCTGGAATAACCAGCCGCCCACCAGCCGAGCCCCCCGTCACACCCGCGAGGGCATCCCCCGCCAAACAACCGACTCCGTCGAACACGCTGCCACCGCGACCACGCTACAAAGTGCGAGTCGCGACCTACGCAGACATTGAGCACGGCTGCGACATGGGGAGGCTACTTGACCTCGTGGAAGCCGATGTCGAAGCCAGCCCCGACGGGCCGCTTGGTCCCGAAGTAGTCCGTCAAGACGAGGTTGCCGGATGGGTTGACGCCTTTATCGATGCAGCAGGCCTGGTTGGTCGCGCTCTGGTTCAGTTTGGGCTCGACGGCAGAGGCGAACTCCACGGCTCCTTCCGAGACCCGCTGCTTCGAACAGTTCCGGACGGCCATGCCAGCCGAGACTGAGATGATCGAGTCTGTGATGGTCTGCGTGGTGCTGGCGCAGCGCACTCCGCCGAATGCGCCGACCAGCGTATTGAATGCGAAGATACCGCTCATGGATGCCTTGGCATCCAGACGCACCGGCTCCTGGCTCGTTAGTGACCCACTCTGCAGGATGGCTGTATTGACGATCCGGAAGTCGACGGTCTGGGTGCCGGCCAGACCGACCGTGATTGCTAGTTCGCCCGTTGCCTCTAGCCGCGATCGGTCGACGACGATCTTGCTGCAGTCTTGCGAAGCGTCGACAGCAACAGACGCACTGCTCGTGACCTTGGTGTTGCTCAGATACAGGCTCGCACTGCCTCGACACTGAGCCCCGACGGCTCCGCCCGTGGGCGTGATCTGCAGGTCGCTCACCGATACCGTGCCGCCGGTGACTGCAAGCCCTGCCAGGATTGCGCCCTGGGCTGCGTCGCGACCAGGGCCCACTAGGTTCACGCTCGTTCCGTTGAGCGTCAGCGCGCTGTGGTTGGCGGGAAGTACCTTGATGTATGGCTTCCCCGACGCTGCAGCGATCGTCAGGTTGCAATATGGACGAGACAGCGTGCTGCCGTTTATCGACATCATCTCGCAGTTGCTGCCCTTGTTCGTCGCAAAGGCAATCAGGTTGCTGGGCACGCACTTGCCGGTCTCGACTCCGGTGGGGGGCGTCTCGGGATAGTCGCCCGGACGACGACAGATACCATCCCCCGCACCCGGCGCCGAGTCGCACTCGCCGTTGGCTTCGCAGCCGCGGCACTGATGCGTGGTCGTGTCGCACAGCCCGCCTACCGAGGACGTCGCGCAGTCCGCATTGGTCTTGCAGCTGCCGCAGGTTCCGCCCACGCAGTAGTCCAGCGGCATGGCCAGCACGCGCGCCACGGACCACGCCTTGCACTGGTTATCCGCGCTGCACGGCACGCACTGCCCGTCGCTACAGGCCGGGGCTGTCGACATCATGCAGTCGACTGGCCCCGCGCACGACCCGCCACGCGGCACACAGCGCTTCAGGTTCATGTCGCAGGTCTGCCCGCCTGCAATGTCGCAGATGCCGGGGTTCAGGACGCAGTTGTCCTTGTTCACCTCGCTGGGAAGGATCGATTCGCAACCCATCGACGTGCTTAGTGCAAGCGCCGCAGCCAGAAAACGAACTCTCATGATGCTTCCTCTTGGGTAGAGCCGATCGGGTGCCCGGCCAAGCGCCGCGCCCTCCGTTCTCTCGCTCCGCTGAGCCGGTCCACCGCCCCTACTGAGGCGCACGCAGAACTTGTTTGGGTCCAGGCAAGGCCACCAGCACTACGCCTCCCGCCAACAGCAGCGCCCCCGGCACCGACAGGCCAATCCCCATCGGCAGCGTGGCGTATTTGCGATCGCACTCCTGAGCCGGCGCCACCGGCGCTTGCACGCAGGTGTTGTGGAAGGCAAGGCTTGAAAGTCCAAAGCCCAGCCCCGCTGCGCCCAGCGCGATCAGGCCGGTGCCGGTCAGGATTCGCCACAGAGGACGCGGGCCGCTTACTTCGCGCTCGCGGATCACCGTCGGTCCTTTCGGGCGCTTCAGATCTTCTTCCGCCTGCCGCAGATACTCGCGAGCCTTCGCGTTCGTGCTCGCCTCGCGATCGGATTCAGGCGCCGCGAAGTATCGTTCGTAGCTGGCGATCGCCGCTTTCGGGTTGCCGCTCTTCTGGTGTACGCGCCCGATGTTCACCAGCAGCCACGCCATCGGATGCATTC
>JAYRFD010000339.1:0-4073 GCA_041908565.1 Polyangia bacterium
CGCAACCAAGAGCGCGGCGGCGGCGGTCCCGTCACGCGCCCAGGCTCTGGTGTCCGCCATGGTGCAAGCGCACGGCGGCCTGCAGGCGTGGCAAGACGCCCAGGCTCTTTCGTTTACGCATGTGCTGATGTTCGGCGAGGTGCTGCATACCGAGTGGTTCATCAGCCACGAAACGACGGAGCTTCGCAGCAAGCGCAGCTACCAAGACTGGCCTCTGTTCAAGGGCCGCTTGGCCTACGACGGCAAGACGACGTGGACGCAGAACTGGCAGATCGAAAATCCGCCGGGCGTGAACGTGAATTCGGCCTATACGGTCCTGGCGCTGCCCTGGCTTTCGCAGGAAGCGGATGTCGTGCTGACCGACCAAGGTCGCCGCACCCTGCTGGCCGATTCCACTGCGTATGACGTCGTGCGCATGACCTATGCCGCGGGCAGCCCAGAGCAGCGACGCAAGTACTACGACCTGTACATCCACCCGCAGTCGCATGTGCTGCGCGCCGTCGCGTACAACATCACGTATGGCGCCTTCTTGGACTTGATCGGCGTGCCCAAAGATCAGGGGTCGCTGGGCCCGTTTGTGCACGTCTTCTATGAGCACACGTGGGAAGGGGGCCTGCTGTTTCCCAGCAAGTACGACACGTTCGACCCGACGCAGCACAATGCAGGAAGGCATGCGGTGACCGGGTATTCTCTGTCTGGGCCGTTTGACGCGTCGCGGCTGGTTCCTCCCAAGGACGCCGTCTTCGATCGCAGCAGTGCCGAACGCGCAGCAAAGTAGGACCGACGTAAGGAGTCTCGATGCAGTACCGCGAGTATCTGCCGCACCCCTCGCTGTCGCACGCGGTGCGCTGCTATTGGATCTTCGAACACAGCTCTGCCGGCCCCTGGCTTGAGCGCATGGTGCCCGACGGCCACATTGACTGGGTGCTGCACTATGGGGCGCGTCCGACGCTGGTGATCGATGGCCAGCAGGTGGCCAAGCGCTCGGCCTTCATGGGCGGGCACCTGCTGCGCGGGGTACAGCTTCGCGTCTTGGGATCGCTGCGTTCCTTCGGCATCAAGTTCCATCCATGGGCCGCGCCGCTGCTTTATCCCATGCCGGCCCGTGAGCTGAATCATCGCCGCGAGCCGGTGGCAGACATTCTGTCTGTGCGTACGCCCGGGCTTGAAGACTGGCTGCTAAACGAGCTGTCCGAGGGGCGGATCGACACCGTGATCGAGCGCGTGCAGCCCCTGATCCGAAGCTGGCTGGCCCCCCAAACGAGCTGCGATCGTCTGTTGCAGAGCGTATGCCAGCAGGCGATGCGGGCAGCTGGGCAGCTTCGCGTCGCCGACATCGAGCGTCGATCCGGCTATTCCCGGCGCTACCTGGAGCGCGTCTTCGCACAGCGACGCGGCATGAGCATGAAGTACTTCGTGCGCCTGCTGCGACTGCGCTCGATCGCGCGGCGGCTCGCGCAAAGCAGGCCGTGCAGGCTTGCCGATGTGGCGCTGGCCTTTGGCTACTGCGACCAGGCCCACTTCTGCCGGGACTTCGCTGCGATCGTCGGCACCAGCCCGACCCGCTACCAAGCAGAACAGAACGTCTACGTGACGCACGAGTCGGGCGGGGCCACGGCGGACCGCGCCTTTTTTTGATTTCGGAGTAGGGAATCGGGCGCGACTACAGGCCCAGGCGGGCGCGCAGGGCGGCGTGCTCTTGCCACAGCGCTTGCGGGGTGCGGGAACCGAACTGCTCTAGGAACTTGCGGTGGCGGTCGCTCTCTTCCACCCACTCGGCGCGGTCAACGGCCAAAAGCTGCTCGCTGGCCCCTTCGGGCAGCGACAGGCCAGCCAGATCCAGCGAATCGGCGGTCGGCAGCTTACCAATCGGCGATTCCTGCGTCGCCCCGGCCTGACCGCGCACGCGATCGACGATCCACTTGAGGACGCGGACGTTTTCGCCAAAGCCCGGCCACAGGTAGCGGCCTTCCTTGTCCATGCGGAACCAGTTGACCTGGAAGATCTGCGGCAGCTTGTCCAGCGACGTGCGGCTGGGCATGGACAGCCAGTGCGAAAAGTAGTCGGCCATGTTGTAGCCACAGAAGGGCAGCATGGCCATCGGGTCGTGGCGCACGACGCCGACCGCTCCGACTGCGGCGGCCGTGGTTTCCGACGACAGCGTCGCACCCAGGTACACGCCGTGCTGCCAGTTCTGCGCTTCGACGACCAGCGGCATGATGCGGGCGCGACGACCGCCGAACATGATGGCGGAAATCGGCACACCGGCCGGCGCTTCAAACTCGGGCGAGATGCAGGGGCACTGGCTGGCCGGCGCGGTAAAGCGCGAGTTGGGATGCGCCGCCTTTTCCTTGCTCTCGGGCGTCCACGATCGGCCCTGCCAGTCGGTCAAGTGGGCGGGAGCCGTCGACAGGCCTTCCCACCAGGGCTGCATGTCGTCGGTCAAAGCGACGTTGGTGAAGATCGAGTTTCGCCCCAGCGTGGCCAGCGCGTTGGGGTTGGTCTTGGAGCTGGTGCCCGGCGCGACGCCGAAGAAGCCGGCTTCGGGGTTGATGGCCCACAGCCGACCGTCCTTGCCGACGTGCATCCAGCAGATGTCATCGCCGACGGTAAAGACGCGGAACTGATCGCGCAGGGACAGGCTGGGCACCAGCATCGCCAGGTTGGTCTTGCCGCAAGCCGACGGGAACGCGGCGGCGATGTACGTGACCTCGCCCTTGCGACCGGGGCGCAGGTCTTCGATGCCCAGGATCAGCATGTGCTCGGCCAGCCAGCCCTCGTCGCGGCCCATGGTGCTGGCGATGCGCAGCGCGAAGCACTTCTTGCCCAGAAGCGCGTTTCCGCCGTAGCCGGAACCGATGCTCCAGATCTCGCGCTCGCGCGGGAAGTGGACGATGAAGCGACGGTCCGGCGACAGGTCGCCCAGCGAGTGCAGACCCTTTACGAAGCCGCCGCCGTGCGCCTGCATATGATCCAGCGCCACCTGGCCCATGCGCGTCATGATGCGCATGTTGACGACGACGTACGCGCTGTCGGTGATCTCGACGCCGACCTTGCTGTAGGGCGATTCGGCGGGACCCATCAGATAGGGCACGACGTACATCGTGCGACCGCGCATGGCGCCGCTGAACAAAGGCCACACGCGCGACTTGGAATCGGCGTAGGACATCCAGTTGTTGGTGGGGCCGACGTCGTCTTTGTTGTCGCTGCAGATGAAGGTCAGGTGTTCGGTGCGCGCGACATCGCTGGCGTGCGAGCGATGGAAATAACAGTTCGGATAGCGCTCTTGGTTCAGCTGAACCAGCTCGCCGGTGCCCAGCATCTGCTGGACCAGGCGGGCGTTTTCTTCCTCCGACCCATCGCACCACACAACCCGATCCGGCTGCGTGACCTGTGCCGTCTCGGCCACCCACTGCTTCAGCATGTCCATGGAAGCAGAACCGGTGAGCGCAGCGACGGAACTGCTGTTGTTCGAAGTCGACATCGTTATGGCGTTCCTATCCTAAGTTGTTGGCGCAGCCTATCACGGTGGCTTGGCGCAATGCGAGCCCACGAACGGCAAGGCTGCGATCCCTCTGCCGGACCTGTCTGCGACCTGGCTGCGCCCCCGGTCACGACCTGTCTGCGACCTGTCGTCTGCTTCGATTGGGCGCATAATGGCGGCATGCCGGTCGCGCGTCGCTTGCAGCCCTTGCCTGTCCAGCAGGTCCCCCAGCTGGCCGACCACGATGTGCTGGTCTTCGACGGAGACTGCCGCTTCTGCCAGGCCCAGGTGGCCCGCCTGTCGCGCTGGGCGGGACCGCAGCTTTCGCCGCTGCCTTTGCAAAAAGAGGGGCTGCTTGCGGCGCTGGGCATCGAACACGACGAAGCCATGCGGGCCATGCAGCTGGTGACGCGCGATGGCTACATCTATTGCGGCGTCGAAGCGGTGGTGCAGGCGCTGCGTGGACGCCCGCTTTTGGGCCGGCTGCTGAAGCTTTATTACGTGCCGGGGCTGCGTCAGCTGGCCGACCTGGGCTATCGCCTGATTGCCCGCTATCGCTATCACATCCTGGGACGGGCCGTCGCCCGCG
>JAYRFD010000340.1:0-2387 GCA_041908565.1 Polyangia bacterium
CCACCACCGCCAAGGCCCAAAGCCAGCGCCGCGCCCCCACAACGAGCCTGCGCTCGTCCGTTGTCCGCTTGTTTAGCCCCCGCATACCGATCGCAAACCAACGAATGCAGAGGAAATTATGTAATAAATCTCGCTATTAATTTCTTCTTTGTTTTTCCCCGTCGCTGACCCGCTGGACCGCGCTACCCTCACCCGCCCCTCGCCCGCAGGATCCTTTGCGATGTCCGAACCTTCGCCCGCACCGCCGCGCTCTGTCGCGGCTCGCTACATCGACCCGCTAAGTCACATCTGGCTGACCGCCGCCACCGAGCTGGGCTTGCGGGTCCGCCGCAGCCCGCATGGCTATGCCACCACCGACGGCAACGGCAGCCTTAGCATCGCCCCCGATGGCGACCTGGACGCCGACGACTGTCTGGCCCAGATCATCCTGCACGAGCTCTGCCACGCGCTGGTGCAGGGACCGAGCAGCTTTTCCATGCCGGACTGGGGGCTGAGCAACGACATGGAAGAAGCTGAAAAGCGCGGCGACTTCATCCGCGAGCACGCCTGCCTGCGGGTGCAAGCGGCGCTGCTGCGTCCGCATGGGCTGCGTCGCCTGCTGGGGCCGACGACCGACTTTCGCGCGTATTACGACGGGCTGGGACCCGATCCGCTGACCGACGGCCCGTTCGACCCGTCGCAGGGGCTCGCGCGCGAGGCCATGGCGCGGGCCATGCGTCCGCCGTACCGTCGCCCCCTGCAGACCGCTTTGCGTGCCACGGCCGATGTGCACGCGGCGCTTGCTCGCAGCCTGACGGTCGATAGCAAGGGCTATGACGCCAGCCTGGCCCTGGGCGCGCCGACGCCGCTGCCTTTGCCAACGTTGTGGCGCACCAGCCCGCCGCCCGATCGTCATCCCAGCGGCCTGCCGATGAGCGATGGCGTGTATTCCGCACCGACGGGAACCCGCTGTGACAGCTGCGCCTATGCCACCCCGCCGCTGCGCGGACGCGGATCGTGGCGCTGCCAGCTCAGCTCGGACAGCGACGCGCCGGGACGCCCCATTCCCGACGGAGCCGCGGCCTGCGCCTTGCATCGTGCCGACCTGGACTGTCAGCGCTGCGGCGCCTGCTGCCGCCATGCCTATGACATCGTCGAGGTCGCGCGGCGCGAACCGGTGACCGTGCGCCACCCGCACCTCGTCGAGCAAAAGGGCAAGCTGCTGCAGCTTCGTCGCGATCCAGGGCTCCATCGCTGCGCTGCGCTGGCCGGTCCCCCAGAAGGCCCCTATGGCTGTACGATCTATGGCGATCGGCCCAACACATGTCGCGAGTTCACATCCGGCAGCTCGTCCTGCGTAACCGCCCGTCGCTGGGTTGGCTTGGAATGTGGGCCCAGCACATGACGCGCTCGGCAACCCGCACCGCGCTTTTGTGCCTGTCGTTTTCGCTGTCGCTGCCTGCATCGACAGCAATCGCCCAGGCCCAGCCAACCAGCCTGGTGCGGGTCCCCGTTCCCCCGCCACGCGACGAACGCATCGTGCCCTTGGGTCCCGCCCAGGTCACCGAGCTGGCCGGCGAAGCCAGTGTAAACGAGGCTGCCCAGAACGGCTCTGCGTCGCAGTGGCGCCCGCTTTCGCGCGGTCTGGCCGTGGGCGGTTCTTCGCACGTACGCACAGCCGCGATCGCAGACAGTCATGTCGAGCTGCGCTTTGCCGACGGCAGCCTGCTGCGCATGGATCGCAGCAGCGAAGTATCGATCGTCAGCCAAGCCCGCCAGATCGTGCTGCACCGCGGCCGCGTGCTGATCAGCGCCGATCGCATGGTCGGTGGCGTCACCGTTCTAACCGCCGAGCGCGCCTTTGTCCCCGAAGGCACCACGTATCTGGTCGATCGCGCGCCTATGCCCTCTGCGCCGGGCCAGGCCCCTGCCCTGCCCACAGTCGCGGGTTTGCGCCTGACCGTGCTGGAGGGAGCCGTCTGTGCCTGCGCGGTGGCCCCGGCCATCGTCAGCGGGCCGGTTGCTCCCAACCAGGACGTGGCCCGCCCGCAGCCCAAGCCCGCCCGCGAACAGATCCTGCTGCCGGGGGAAGTGTGGACCGCCCAGCAGGCCAGCGTCTCTTCCCTGGCCCCAGCCGTCATCGACCTGCGCGCCTTGCTGCTGACCGAGCCACTGCTCGTCGCCTTCGCCTCGCCCGTGCCCTCGCTGGTCAAGATCAACGAGCTAGCCAATCAGCAGCGCCGCAAGATCCTGTCGGGCCGCAACGCCCGCCTGCGCCGCGAGATCTTCTGGAAGCGCCCGCCCCGCGCCCCGCTGAAGCTGCCGGCCCTGTTTGCCGACCCGAACCGCGTCACCGTCACGTACGAATAGCCACCCAGCCTGTCCAGAAAAGGCCGCGGGCTGCGACG
>JAYRFD010000341.1:0-10280 GCA_041908565.1 Polyangia bacterium
CCGAAGACGTTCGCCGAGAGCTAGCCGACGATCTGATGCCGGCCTTGATCCGTCTGCGCAAAGCGGCCGAAGCGCCCAAAAAGGGGGCCAAGACCGATCAAGTGCGGGCCCTGGCCGATGAATATTTCGTCTATGTCGAATCGCTGATCGCCGTCGGTCGCACCGCCATTCGGGTCATCGACGACAGCCAGCTGAACCCGCAAGAAGGCTTCATGCAGCTGCGTGGATCGCTGCGGTCGGCGGCGGAAAAAAACTCGGCGTGGCGACGGCACGTGGCCGCGGCCAGCGAGCGCTTGGGCCTGTCGCCTCCCCCAGCGAACTAGAACGCGTAGCCGGCGCTTAACAGGACCTGGTGCTTGGTGTAGTTGCGGTTGTCGAGCGCGTTGGCAATCGTCGAGAAGTTGACCAAAAAGACGTACGACAGGTCCAGGCTAAAGCCGTGCGGCAGCGTCTTGGACAGCATCAGATCGGCGGTTACCGTCTTGTCGATGCGCTGGGTCGCGGGGAGCTCAAGCGTCGCGGCGCTCGTCGGTACGGTCACCATCGATCCCGGCGTGCAGGCCGTCGCTTCGCGAGGGCAGGGGAACTGCACGCGCATCGGCACAAAGACCGCAGCGTAGTCTCCGCTGTACGCGCGGTACTCGAAGTCGCCGCCGATCGCTAGCTCCAGATCCCAGGGCACATTCAGACGCCAGCGCGTCGACACATCGTGGCTTAGATAACCCAGGGGCGCGCGGTACAGAAAGTTGCCGAAGGTTACGTCGACGATGGAGCCATCAAGACGCGGGACCTGCGCTGTAAACGGCACGCCGCTTGTGTCTTCAAAGACGCCCGTGCGATCCGATCGGAAGCGATAGGAAAGCTGGCCGCGCAGGCGGATCGCGCCGAACTTCAAGCGAAGCTCTTGCGTCAGTCGCGCATCGTCGCGGTCGCCGTCCAGGTATGTGTCGTCGGTGCGGTTGAACGAACGACGCAGCTGGTGCTGATACAGCAAGCGGGTTCGGAACCGCGCGCCTTCGATAAACACCGCGTCGACCACCGCCAGCATTCCACCTTGGTAGGGGGCAAAGGCCTTCAGACCCGTGAAGTTGGCGAAGCCCTCGATTCGAGGTCGTAGCTGCAACCACGAGGTCGGCTTCCACGAGATCGACAAGGGCACCGTGTGCTCTTGCATGTTGTAGGCGTCGTGATCAAAGCCGGCCGAGGTCATGACGTACTGGTAGAAGCGATAGCCCAGCCAGGTCTCGAACGTACCGACGGAAAACAGCCGCCCGGACAGGTCGAAGTTGACGCTGATCGGCAAGTCCCACTCGGCGACCGACTGCGTGGGCGTGGCGTAGACCTTGTTGATGGCCGACGGATAGTTGGCGACAAGCTCGTTGGTCAGCATCATCAGGGCTGCTCGCAGCTGATCCAGCCGCGACGTCATCGTGCTGGTATTGGTCTGACGGGACGTCTGCGTCGTGCCACAGCTTGCGCAGCGTCCGGCGATGGTCTGCACGTTGCCGCTTTGCAAGACGTTCGAGTCATAACCAAACGACGCCGAGCCATAGAACGTGAAGCGCTCATGCAGCGCTTCGGTCTTGGCGTTTTTGATCAGCTGCTTCGCGCTGGCTTGGTCGTCGCTTTCGCCAAGCCCCAGCCGCAGCGCTTCTTCGGCCGCCTGACGGGCCGGCACAAACTGATCGGTGTCGAACAGCGCCTGGGCCAGTTCCAGATGAAGCTCTGCGTCTTTGGGCGACAGCGCAATGGCCACACGCGCTTCGTCGACGGCCTCGCGGTCTCTTCCCGCCTCGCGCAGTGCCAGCACCCGCACATAGTGCAGAAGCGAGCGCTCGTCTTTCGCCAGACCAGCCGCCTCAGCCCCATCGGTGGCTTCCTTGATACGAGCGGCAGCTGCATCGGCTTCGCGGCCTTTTAGCAGGCGTCGCCCATCGGCAAACAGAGCCATCACCTGGGCCCGCTTGGCCAGCGCCACGGCCTCGGTCACTAGCGCCGCGTCGACCCCAGCCTGCGCTGCCACGGCATCGGCGCTTCGCTTCGCTTCGTCGTACTGCTTGTCTGCGTACTGACTCTTGGCCAGTTCCAGTCGGCAGTCGGCGCTCTCGGGATCCAGCTCAACCGACTTTTGCAAGGACGCGATCGCGTCGGCTCGCAGCGCGGATCCGCCCTGCGTCTGCACCAAGCCCAACAAGCAGTACAGATAGGATCGCGTCGCTGCGGACTGCCCGTCGGCTTGTGCTTGCTGGATGGCTGCGTTGAACTTCGTCACCGCTTCTTCCAGCTTGTCGGCTTTCAGCAGAGCCTTGCCCTGCGCGACCAGATCTTGGTACCCAGCCGCCTGGGCCGTCGCGGACTGGCCGCCAGAAGGCCCTGTGTTCTGTGCGGCGGCCACCCCCACGGTCGTTGCCAGCCAAAGTCCGGTCCACAGGGCGACGACCTGAAACACCCCATCTCGCGCACGCAGGCGCTGTTGCGGCATGGAGTCATTTTACTGAATGCGGCGGCCAGGACGCTGGCAACTTGCGCTATGGTGCGCGCCGTGAACGCCGCCGTTTGTCCGCAGGCGCAGCCTTCGGGATCAACGCAGAAGAGCTCTCCGTCGCCGCTTTCCGCATCGGACTTTGACTATGAGCTACCACCCGAGCTGATCGCGGCCCAGCCCGCTGCCGAGCGCGATCAGTCCCGCCTACTGGTCGTACAGCCTGCCGATGGGGAAGCCGGGGTGTCGTCGGCAGCAGAGACGACCGGCGCGTCGGCGTCAGCGACGAATGCGACTGCCGATGCCGGTCTCTTTGCTCACGAGCGCTTTGCCGATCTGCCGCGGCTTATCACCCAGCACGTCGGTGCGGGCACGCTGATTGTTCTCAACGACAGCAAGGTCCTGCTGGCCCGCTTGTATGGACACAAGCGTGGTCTCGACGGAGAACAGGGTGGACAGGTCGAGTTCTTGCTGACCGAGCCGATCTTCGATGCGTCGACCCCAGGGCACGCGCGCTGGCGAGCCCTGTATCGCTGCAGCAAGCCCCTGCGAGCCGGGCACGTAGTCCGCCTGCACAAGAAAGCCGCGCCTGCCTTGCTGCACCATGATGTCCGGGTCGAACACGCCCAGCACGGCACCGCCATCCTGAACCTGGGCCCGCTGTCCGACGGAGAGCTGTCAGCCCTGCTGGATCGCCTGGGCGAGCTACCGCTGCCGCCGTACATCGAAAATGCTCGCGTCCGCGACGGTGGGCTGCGCAGCCAGGACGGCGATCGCATCCGGTATCAGACGGTGTTCGCGGCCCGCGATGGATCCGTGGCAGCACCCACCGCCGGCCTGCACTTTACCCAGGCGCTTCTGGACCGTCTGCGGGCCGATGGACACGAGATCGCCCATGTAACACTGCACGTCGGACCCGGCACCTTCTTGCCGCTGCGCAGCGAGCGCATCGACGAACACGTGATGCACAGCGAGCGCTATCAGATCAGCGCCGCCACGGCGGAGGCTATCTGTGCCGCCAAGCGCCAGGGCCGCAAGGTCTTGGCCGTCGGTACAACGGTGGTACGCACGCTGGAAGCGGCGGCTCGCGACCAGTCTGGATCGCCGGATCTGCTGCAGCCGTGCGATATGGCTTCGACGCAGATCTTCATCTATCCGCCGTTTCGATTCGCGGTGGTCGACGCGCTGCTGACCAATTTTCACCTGCCACGCTCGACGCTGCTGATGCTGGTGGCGGCCTTCGCCGGACGCCAGCGCATCCTGGACGCGTACCGCGAAGCCGTCGCCCGACGCTACCGCTTTTACAGCTTTGGCGATGCCATGCTGATCCCGCGCGTGCAGGATCAGGGACATCCGTCTGCGACGGCCGCTGCCTGTCATGGGGAATCGCCAGCGCTTCGCGGTTTGGGACCCACCGATGTCTGATCGCCAGCCTCTTTCGACGGAAATCTCGGTGACCGACACCGTTTCTTGTCACGTCATCCCCGCCTTAAGCACGCCGACTCCGCTTGACCTCGTCGGGGGACGGTTCTGCGAGGAAGCCCGCGACGGCAAGGCCCGCGCTGGTCGCTTGCGCCTGCCACATGGGGAAGTCAGCACCCCAATCTTCATGCCGGTCGGCACGGTGGGCAGCGTCAAAGCCGTCAGCCCCGACGATCTGCAGACGGCCGGAGCCCAGATCATCCTGGGCAACACCTATCACCTGTGGCTGCGGCCCGGGCTGCCGATCATCGCGGCCCATGGCGATCTGCACCGCTTCTGCGGCTGGCGGCGTCCGATGCTGACCGACTCGGGCGGCTTTCAGGTCTTCAGTCTGGGGGCTGGCCAGCGACCGCTACAGCGACGGGAACAGGGCTCGGAAAGCACGCCAAACGGCAGGGCTGCCCCAAGCAAGCCCTTGGCCAAGATCACCGAAGACGGCGTGCGCTTTCGTTCGCACCTGGACGGATCGCTGCGCGAGCTAAGCCCCGAGCGTTCGATGCACATCCAGGCCGTCCTGGGCAGCGACATCGCCATGGCTTTCGACCACTGTCCGCCGGGCCTGTCGCCTCCTGACGAAGCGCTGGCTGCCATGGATCGCACGACGCGCTGGGCGGCGCGCTGCTTGACGGTGCCGGCGCCGCTGCTTTCCGACGGAGTCCGCGTGCTGGGGCGCCAGCTTCGCTTCGGCATCGTGCAGGGCGGCATCCACGTAGAGCTTCGCCGAAAGCACATGGCCGAGATCTGCAGCATGGCCTTCGACGGCTTTGCCCTGGGCGGCTTCGCCGTCGGAGAACCCCCCGCTGTCATGTATCAAGTGCTGGACCAAATCGCCGATGATCTACCCCGCAGCACGCCGCGCTATCTGATGGGCGTCGGCACGCCGCGCGACTTGGTCATGGCCATCGGCGCCGGCATCGACATGTTCGACTGCGTCATGCCGACTCGGAACGCTCGCAACGGTCAGCTGTTCACGTCGCTGGGCAAGATCAACATCAAGGGCGCTCGCTACGCCACCGACCTTTCGCCGCTGGATCCAGCCTGCCCGTGCGAGACCTGCACCCGCTACAGCCGCGCCTATCTGCGGCACTTGTTCGTCGCTGAAGAACTGCTGTATCACCGCCTGGCGACGCTGCACAACCTGACGTACTACCTGGACCTGACGCGGCGTGCCCGCACCGCCATCGTCGAAGGTCGCTACGCCGACTTCGCCACCCGCGAGCTAGCCCGCTGGAACGACGGCTGATCTTTCGACGCGTCCCCAGACCCGGTTTTTCGTCGGAGAACAATTGACCGCTAGCGATCGTCGCTGTTATCGTTTTTGTAGAATCCCCGGCCGAGAGTACGTCGTGAACCCGCGCTCATCCCATAATCGCGATGCTGCATCTTTTCCCCTGTTCGTCCTTTGCGTGGGCCTGGGGGTGTTCGCCTGCCTGTTCCCTGTTCAGGCCGCTGCGGACGACGTATGTACCGACGGAGTCAACGTCGGAAACAAGCAGCCGCTCGACGCGGTGGTCGTGCGAGGAGAGCCCTTCTACGAGCGCGCAGGTGCGGGAAAAACGCAGGATCCCACGAACGATATTGGCCTCTGCGGTGCATTTCGTTTTGCCGGGGATATGCCGCCATTTGATCAGAACACAATGACCAATAAGTATGCCGCCCCGGAATCCATCCATAGATTTATGGATAACAGTGTCGGCATGCCTCGTGTAGATCGAAATCTGACAACTTCTTTCGATCTTTCTAATTATATTGACGAACTTGGCGATAATTCCTATGGCGATTTTATAACGACCGCAGACTGTCGCCCGGAAACCCCTCCTGAATTGGTGTCATGGCAGGGCTGCAAATTTCCAGGAGTGGAAAATTCCAACCTGAGATTGGGGTTTGGCACGCGATTTCGTGGGTTCATTGATGTGAAATCCGACTGGGCCGGCAAGAAGCTACATTTCGGATTCTACACCGACGACATTATGGGTGCCTTGATTGTCTCCCGAAAACCAAAAACCGGCCCCAAGGATCGAGATTTTTATTACGATTGGATTATTAGCCGGGGAGGGGTTTTCGGAAAACCAAAATGGATCACCACAAATAGTGTTACTTTTCCAAAACCTGGATTGTATGCCATCGATATTGTTCATGGAAATTATAGTGGATCAGGAATATTGGAATTTGGAATTTTGATGAATGACGAATATGTTGATCGGGAACACGGCCCCACCGACATTGGCGGCCGGGTTTCCTTGGATTCGGACAAGTGTCGGTTCAGCCTTTCTCGCACGGGCCCGGGTCGATTTTTCCAGTCGGTGTGCGGACGGTTTTCTGCCCAGGCTGGTACGGTAGCCGCCTGTGATCAGTGTCCCGATTCCCATCGCGACCGACCGCCGCTACCTACCGAGTCCTATCCGACGTATCCATGTATGCCGGGTAAGTTCTGTAACGCTGCAGCAGTCTGCTCTCCGTGCGTTGAAGATCATGCCTGCGGTCCGAAGTGCCAAGCATGCGGGGACGCAAAGCCTCGCTGTGCCACGGATGCCGACGACCCATGCAACGCCAGCAAGGCTTCCTGCTGCCAGTGCGTCAGCACCCAAGACTGCGCAGCGGGGCAGATCTGTGACGGCTGCAACTGCGTGTCGCCTCCCTGCTGCGCGGGCTATTTCCCGGTCTTCCCCGACAAGGCCAAGGATCCCAACTTTCGCCTGTGTTCCCCGTGTCTTTCCGACGCTGACTGCCAGATGAAGGGCCTGGGCTCGATCTGCGACTTGAAGAACGCGCGCTGCACCAATACTGCTCCGCCGACCTGCGTGAAAGACGGCCTGTCCGTCGATGAGCAGTGCGGCCCCGCGTGCAATATCAACTGCAAGACGCAGACCCCGGATCGACCGTACTGCTTGAACAATCAGGTCTGCGTTGCGTGCCGTCGCGATGCCGACTGCCCCAGCGGCAACTTCTGCCTAAGCGGCACCTGCAGCAATCCCTGCGTCGACGATCGCCACTGCGGAGCGTCCTGCCAAAACTGCGGTGTCGCCGTCACCATGGATCCGCAGAATCCGACAGCCGAAGGCAAGCCGACCAACAAGCCGTACTGCAAAGTCGACACCATCAACGGCCAGAAGGTGGTTGCCACCGGTGCCTGTGTGCAGTGCCGCGAAGACAAAGAGTGCGCCACCGGACAGACCTGCGTCGACAACCGCTGCACGCCCGATCTGCCATGCAGCCCCGCCTGTCCCAACAACGAAGTCTGCTTCGGGGGCAAGTGTGTGCAGTGCTTCACCGACGCGCAGTGCCCCTGCGGTCACTGCATCGAGGGACGCTGCACCGACAAGTGTTCTAGCAACCAAGACTGCGAAGGCAACCAGTGCTGTCAGAAGTCGACCGGGCTGTGCGTCAGCGGTCGCTGCGGCGGAACAGCGGGAGGCGCGCTGTGTGGCTGCAGCATGCCTGGTGCTGGTGTCTCAGGCGCCAGCCTGCTGTCTTCGGATCCCGCTCTGCCCGAGCCGTTTGAGCCTGGTGAGCCCGTTGCCAACCGCAGCCGCAGCGTCGCGCTGGCCGCCTTTGCTGCCCTGCTGTTGGGCCTGGCCATGCGGCGCCGTGTTCGTCTGTCGACGTCAGCCACGACGAGGTGGTCATGACCCGGCGCGCTCCGACGTGGCTTCGTTTTCTGACGCTGGCCGCGCTTGTGCTGCTGGCTCGTCCCGGCCACGCGCAGGATCAGCGCTTCGACATCCAGCCCTGGCGGCCGACGCCGGGCCCGCGTGACCTGCTGATCGTCCCGCAAAGCCAGCCGCTGCGACACCTGTCAGCCTCGCTGGGGGTGTACTTTAGCTTCTCGCTGGATCCGCTGGCCCTGTTTGCCGGACAGGCCAAGCAGATCCAGATCGTCAAGAACCGCTTTGCCCTGGAATTCATGGGTGCGCTGGGCCTGGGCGACTGGTTCGAGCTGGGCTTGGCGATGCCGATCATCGTGGCGCAGGGCTCGGACCAGCTGACGGACATCGGGCAAGAAGGACAGGTTCAGTCGGTGGCTCGCGGCGACTTGGCGATCATCGGCAAGGCGCCGATCATTCGCCGCCTGTCGTACGCCAAGGGCTTTGGCTTGGCCGCTTCGCTGCGCGTAAATGCTCCAACGGGCGAACAAGAAGCGTTTGCCAGCGACGGAGACTGGACGTTTAGCCCGACGCTGATCGGCGACTATCGCTTCGGCAACGGCATGCTGATCGCGCTGCAAGCCGGTGGCTACTATCGTCCGCTGCGCGAGTTTCAGGACAAGCTATCGGGATCGACCATCGTGGCTGCCGCCGGGCTTGAGGTTCCCTTGGTCCGTCGCTGGGGCCTGACCACGCTGGGCGGTGGCTACGTCAACGTCAACCTGTTCCACTTGCCGGACAAGGCCGCCGACGTACCGGCCGAGGTCATGCTGGGCGTGCGCTGGTATAGCTCGATGGGCGTGACCTTCACGACCGGCTTTAACTTCGGCGCCAACTGCGCGCTGGGCGTGCCGGCCATGCGGTTCTTCATCGCCGCTGTGTGGGTGCCGTCGGCCACCAAGGAAGCCGCTGCCATCGACGAATTCAAGAAGCCGCCCGATGACCCCGATGGCGACGGCATCATCGGCGACAAAGACCAGTGTCCAGAACACAAGGGCACCCTGGAAAACAACGGCTGTCCCGAGCTGGACACCGACCGCGACGGCATCATCGATCGCGTCGACGAGTGCCCGAACCTGCCCGGCCGCCGTATGTACAACGGCTGCCCGCGCGTCTACACCAAGGCCAACAAGATCATGGTGCTCGAGCGCGTGCACTTCGCGACCGACCAAGACATCATCCTGCCCGAGTCGTTTTCGGTCCTGGAAGAAGTCGGCGAGATCATCCGCGCCCATCCCGAGTGGCAAGAGATCCTGATCGAAGGCCACTGCGATATTCGCGCCAGCGACGCCTACAACCTGGATCTGTCGCAGCGACGGGCCACGTCGGTGCAGAAGTTCCTGCTGTCGCGCGGCATCGAACCGCAGCGCCTGCGTGCCCAGGGCTTTGGCCGCAGCCGGCCGATCGCGGACAACACCACCGAAGAAGGGATGGCGTTGAACCGGCGCGTGGAATTTACTATCCTCAAAGTGGCCACGCCTGACTCTGTGCAAGCTCCGACCCCCTAGGGCTCCTGCTAAGCCTTAGGAATCGTTGGACAGTCTGGTTTCCCCGTTTCCCGGGGGCCTGCACAGAATGGGGGGCGGGCAATGGGAGGGTAGCGAGACATGTCCAGGCGCACTGCGCCGGTTTTGGCCATCACGATCGCTCTGGGGGCGCTCTCTGGCTGTTATCAGGGAGAGTGGCGCCTGGGCACGGAAGTTCCCGTTTCGTCGACGACGCGGCTGATGCCGACGCGCGACATCGAGCGCTGGGAGCTACAGCAGTCGATGACGCCGAACGTCGTGCAGATCAAAGGAACCGTCACGCCCCGCTGCCGGTACGTGCTGTATGGCACCAGCCATCGCACCGACACCGGGCAGTTCAAGCGCGTCGGCAGCGGGTACTGGACCGCTCTGGCCATTCTTACGGGGGCGGCGGGCGGCGGGCTGGGCGGCTTTGGCGCGTCGGGCTGGTTTTCGCAGCTATATCCCGACTGGGGCAAGTCGGTGATGTACGGCACCGGCGGAGCCCTGGCGGCGGGCGGCTTGGCGGCCTGCATTTCGTCGATCGCGTCGCCCAGCAAGCTGCGCCTGGCCCTGTGCGGGATCATGGTGGGCCTGGGCGGCTCGGTGCTGGTCGGCGCGGCGCTGTCGAACTACCCGAATACGGGCAGCAGCGGCGGCATGGCAGGCAACACCCTGTTCGATCAGAAGACCTTCCAGACCATGGCGATCGCCGGCGGCGGTCTAGTCGGCGCGGCCATCCTGTCGGGCCTGATCTCGGCATCGTGGCGCGGTCACATTGATCGCGAGCGCGTCATCGATGTCGAAAACGCGCAGACCTGGGACGCGCAGACGACGGAACAGAACTGCGGCGGCCAGCGATCGATCAGCGGCAAGGTCGCCAACCTGGAAATCACGGCGGACAACCTGACCGAAGGCCTGGGCAGCGAAGGCTCGCCGATGCGGCTGCGCATCGCCATGACCGGTCAGTCGATCCAGGCCGTCGATCTGCGCGGACTGCGCAACGCCATCCCAAGCTGCGGCGATCTGCGCGTGCGCTTGGCGCCCGAGATCCTGTACGACGACGCGGCGATGGTCGACGACTACATGCCGCCGCTGCAGCCGGCCGAGGTCAACTCGATCAACCGACCGATCCACGGCATCGTCATGCCCCGCGAAGGCATCGTC
>JAYRFD010000342.1:0-1654 GCA_041908565.1 Polyangia bacterium
CCCCCCGATGCTCAAGCCAATTGGAAAACAACGAGTCGCAGAGGAAATTGTTCAACAGCTCCGCAGCCTGATTCTGCGGGGCCACTATGCCACTGGCGAGAAGCTCCCTCCGGAGCGCAAGCTGGCAGAAGATCTGGGTGTGAACCGCGCGTCGCTGCGAGAGGCGATCAAAGCGCTGGAACAAATGGGCTTGGTCAAGACGCGGCAGGGCGATGGCACCCGCGTTCTGGACTTCATGCAGACCGCCGGGGTCGAGCTGGTGTCGCACTTGGTGGCGGGCGGTACCGACGGGACGACCGGCATCGACGTGCTGGAAGACGTGCTGGAGTTTCGTCGGATCTTCGCGCGCGACATCGCGCAGCTAGCGGCCGAGCGAGCCACGCCCGAGCAGCTGGCGAAGCTGGACGAGCTGGCCAAGCGGGCCGAGGCCGATCAGTCTCCCGACGATCTGCTGAAGCTGGACTATGAGTTCTATCTGGAGCTGACGCGCGCCGCGCACAACCGCGTGTTCACGCTGCTGATCAACACGATTCGCGCCGCCGTGCAGTCGCATGCTGCGTTCTTTGCGCAGGTCTCGCCGCCAGCGACCATCATTCGCAAGCACCACCGCGATGTCATCGCTGCTCTGCGGGCCCGCAAGCCCGACGAGGCGTCACGCATCGTGAACGAGTACCTGCTCAAAGCGCAGGAGATGGTGACGTCAATGTTCCCCGGCCGCAGCAAGAGCAGCTAAGGTCGTCCCTTTCGCCCCGGTTTTTTCGTGCCCAACCCGTCGCCAAAGCCCAAAACTATGCCCAGCCTTCCGCCTTCGTTGCGAGCAGGATTCTTGCTCAGCACCGCGTTTGCATCCGGGATTTGGCTCGGCGGCATCATGTGCAGCAGCCAGACGGTCACGCCTGGCGCCAACGACACGCGCATCGGCTTGCGCGGTCAGTGCGTCTATCCGCGGGCCTGCTACGTCGTCCAGAAGAGCGGCCCACTTTCCGGTCAGTGCGATGACTGCAGTCGCGGTGCCGAAAGCTGTCGCCTGCTGTTTCTCTCTGGGGAGTCTGGCGCTCCCGCTGTCAGTGACTTGGGTGGGATCTTTGTGCCAGCGGTGGTCGACATGGCACCAGCTGCCGACGGAGGAGCCAGCGTGTCTGGCCCCATGCCGACCGATGCCACGGGCGTCTGCAGCCTGTATGCGCCGCCGCGCGCGGATCAAGAGGCCGTCTGTGGCACCGCTCAGACCGTCTGCATCGCACGGGGACCGCGCTGCTCCGGTGGCAGCTGTGTTCCCGCTGGATCGCGCTGCGGTGGAAGCGTCGCTGTGCTGCCCCAGCGCAAGCCAGGCTCCGCTGATTCCGAACAGTACTGTCCGTTCACCGATGACATCTGCTGTCCCATGGGGATGGCGGATGGCGGCACGCGCAGCGATGCCGGGCTTGCTGATGGCGGATCCGGCGACGCCGGACGCACCGACGCAGCCACGCTGGCCGGCTGGTGATGCGCGCGGCATCGACCGCCGAGATCCACGATCCGCACGGCCTACACGCGCATCTGCGTGACGGTGCAGAGCGCCTGGGTGTGCGGCTGGATGCAGCGGCCCTGGCCCGCTTGGATGCCTACCTGGCCTTGCTGCAGCTTTGGGGACGCAAGATCAACCTGACGGCGA
>JAYRFD010000343.1:0-8086 GCA_041908565.1 Polyangia bacterium
CCTTACATTCTGGCCTATGTCGTCGATCCACGAAGTGCACAGTCGGCAACAAACGGGGGCGGAGCAGGTGCCGGGCTGGTTTGGTCCGCGAATGTTCCGCTGGCTTGGCTCGCTGCCCAAGCGAGTTCCGGCCGCGGTGGGCGAAATCTTTGACGAAGAACGCATCGGCTCACGCGACCTGCGCGAGTACCGCTTGCTGGCCGTCCTGGTCACGGTCTGCGGCATGGTGGCCCTGGCCGCGGTGCCCAATGCCCCACGCTGGCTGGCGCTGGGCGGCATTGTCCTGGGGCTGGCCTATTACTCCCTGGCCAGTCAGCGAGAGCGCCGTCGCCTGAGCCTGGTGACGACGCCCTTCCCGGGGTCGTGGCGCGAAGTCCTTTGGCGACGCGTACCGCACTATGCGCTGCTGACCCCGACGGAACAGCAGCAGTTCGAACGAGAAATTCAAGTGTTCCTGGGCGAGCAGCGCATCTACGCGCTGGGCGGAACACGCGAAGAGGGCATGGTGCCCACCGCCCGCAGCCCTCTGGTACGGGGCGAAGTCAGCGACGAACAGCGCCTGCTGGTGGCCGCCAGTGCCGCCATGCTTCTGGTCGGTCGTCCCGAGTGGCGCCTGCCCACCGCCCGCGACATCGTGATTTACCCCACCGCCTTCGCCGAAGAGACCTACACGCTGTGGCCGCACTCGGCCCCGGACAGCCCGCACGCCATTGGCATGGTGCACGCGCACGGCCCCATCCTGCTGTCGATGGATGCCCTCGAACGAAGCTTCCCGACGGTCAGTCCGGACAGCGGGCCTCTGTCGCGTTCGCTGGAATCCATGCTTGAAACGCCGGCGCTGCCCCACGTCGGTCTGCACGAGTTCGCGCACGTCATCGACTTCATCGGCTCGGACGGTCGCGCGGGTGGGCTGCCGGGCATGATCGGCCCGGTCGTCGCGGGGCGCTGGCACGAACGGCTGGCCGTCGAGCGCGAGCGGCTTCTGGAAGGCAAGTCGATCCTGAACCCCTACGGCCTCAAGAGCGACGCCGAGCTATTCGCGGTCTCTGTCGAGAGCTTCTTCCAGGACGCGCTGCGCCTGCGCCTGTACCACACGGAGCTATACAGCCTGCTGTCCGACTTCTTCAACCAGGACCCCGCCAGCCGCCTGCTGGCCCACCACGCGACGTTCATGTTCCGCCCGTGGTTCGCCCTGGGTCCCACGCAGCGCCCGGTGGCGTAGGCCCCCTGTTGGCGTAAGTGCTCGCCTGCGGCGCCTCACGTCGCGCCAGCCCCTGCCATCGCAAATTGGCCCAACCAATCTGCTCTCCCGCCCCGCCCGCCAGCCGGGCTCGAATCGACTGCGGAATCCCCTAAATCCTCGCTGCCACGACGGCTTTTGGCGTCGCGTAGACCCGCTCTGCACGACCGCGCACAAGTCTTTTGTAATGCTTGAAAATTCGTGATTTAGAAGACTAAAATCATGCCTGCTATAAAGACCCTCCAGCCCGAGGTCCGTACACATGACAGATATCGTGCAGGCTCTGGCGGCACTCGAAGCCGACCCCTCTCTCATCGATGCGCGCATCGCCAGCATGGCGAAGGAAGCCGCGCAGACCGGGGGGGAGCCAGCGACCGCAGCGCGCAGCGCGCTTTCAGAGTTTCTGAAGCGCTGCCGCGATCGTGGTGAGTTTGAGCTGTGGCTTGTCGGCGCCGACGCCCTTCTGGGCAGCGGTCTTCTGACGGGCAGCGATCCGATCGGCCTCCTGGTGGAAAAGGCCAAGGTGCTTGCCGATGAGCTGTTGCGCGATGCGGACGCGGAAGCGGTGCTGCGGGCTGCGCTGAAGCTACAGGACGACTCTGAGGACGCCCAGGACGCGCTGACCGATCTCGAAGGTCTTCGCGAAAACTGGCAGAAGGTCGTCAAGAAGCACCTCGACGACGCCAAGGCATCGACGGCCCGCCAGCTGACCACCGAGCTTTACACCAAGGTCGGCGAGCTTTACGCCAAGTACAGCCCGGGTAGCAGCGATGCCGAGCAGTACTGGTTCAAGGCGTTGTCTGTCGAGCCTCGCAACCGTCGCGCATCGCAGCACTTGGAACGCCTGATGCGCGTGGGCAAGCGCTGGGCGGACCTGATCAAAGTCTACGAACAGCGGGCGGACAACGCAGCGACGAAGGAAGAGCGTATCGCGGCGCTTTTGGGCCTAGCTGATCTGTACATCAAAGAGCTGAGCAACCCCGAAGCGGCCGTCGAAGCGCACAAAAAAGCGCTGAACATCGACCCCGCCAATGCGCGCGCGCTGTCGGCGCTGATCAAGCTGTACAGCGATCGTCAGGACTGGAACGCGCTGATCAAGTTGCATGAACAGGCTCTTAAAGCCCGTCAGCGCACCGACGGCGAGATGCAGACCCTGCTCGAGATCGGTCGCCTGTACTGGCACAAGCTCAAGAACTTCGAGCAGGCCGACGAGTACTACAAGCGCGTGCGCAAGGTCGACTCTGCGCATGGCGAGATGCTCGACTTCTATCGCGCTTTCCATGGCGGTCGTGGTGGCAAGCCCAGCGCCGACGACAGCACCAAGCTGCTGCAGATCCTGACGCAAGCGCAGAAGGTCGAACACGATGCAGGGCGCCGTCTGGCCTTGGGCATCGAGATGGCGCAGATCGCCGAAGCGACGCCCGGTGGTCTGGACAAGGCCATCGACATCTGGAAGTCGGTGCTGAAGCTGCAGCCCGGCCACGCCGACGCGGGGGGCGCGCTGAAGCGCCTGTATACCAAGACGGAAAAGTGGAACGCGCTACTCGAGATGCTCAAAGAGCAGGCCGAGGCGCTGTCGAAAGACGATCCAGCGCAGCTGGATCAGCGCATCGAGAGACTGCTGGAGGTCGTGGCCATCTACCGCGACCGTTTGAAGCTCGATGCGATGGTCATCAACACGTACAACGCGATCCTGCAGTTCAAGCCGGATCACCTGGGCTCGCTCGACGCGCTGGCTCAGAAGTACGAATCGATGAGCCGCTGGAACGATCTCATCGGCGTGCTGCAGCGCAAGGCCGATCTGATCGGCGAGTGGAGCAAGTCACCGGCTGGCTCGACGGGAACCGCGGCCCTCGCGGCATTCCCAGGCGGTGCGACGGCTGCGCGAGGCGAGCAGGCTCGCTTGTTGAAGCGCGTGGCGCAGCTGTGGATCGACAAGTTCAGCAACCACAACCAAGCAGTCCGCCCGCTGGAAGATCTGTACGCCATCGATCCCGATGACGCGGACACGGTGGCGCGGCTGCGCGACATCTACAACAAGCGTCGATCGTGGCGCCCGCTGCTGGACCTGGAACGCCGTCAGCTGGACGTACTGGAAGCCCATCCAGAGCGCGCCAGTTCGCCCGCTGACTTCGTAGCCCAGCGCCGCAACAAGCTGATCGAGCTGGCCAAGCTGGCGCAAGAGCGTCTGGCCGACAACCTGGAATCGATCGCGATCTGGAATCGCCTGCTCGAAGTCGACGAGGGCGATGAGACCGCGCTTTCATCGCTGGCTGCGCTGTACGAAAAAGAGAAGCGCTTCCTGCCGTTGATCGAAGTGCTGAGCCGCCAGAAGGCGCGGACCAAAGACGTCAAAGGCCAGATCGCGCTGCTCGAACGCGTCGGCACGCTGCTCGCCGAAAAGCTGAACGCAGCACCGCAGGCCGTCGAGGTCTATCGCGAGATCGTCCGCCTGATGCCCAGCCACCAGAAGGCGATGCGCACGCTGCGCGAGCTGTATGGTCAGGCCGGTCAGTACGACGAACTTGAGAAGCTATACGGTCAGCAAGGTCAGTGGGACGAGCTGTACGAAGTGCTGCTGGGCCTGGCCGAGCGCGCGGACAAGTCCGAGACGCGCATCGACCTGTACCTGCGCGGAGCGCGCATCGGTCGATTGGAGCTGGCAAGCAACGAGCGCGCACAGAAAGCCTACGAGCGCATCTTGTTGGTCGATCCGCAGCACCTAGCGGCGGCGCAGGCCCTGGTGCCGATCTATCAGGGCAGCGAAAAGTGGCCGCGCCTGCTGTCGATGTACGAAATCCTGCTGTCGCACGCCAAGGAAGAAGGCGAGCGGCTGACGTTGATGGCGCGCATTGCCGAGCTGGCAGAAGCGAAGCTGTCGTCGAAGCAGCTGGCCTTCCAGTGGTCGGCACGTGCCTATGCCTTGCGCGAAAAGGAAGCCATCGACGCGCCCAGTCGCGTGGCGCTGGAAAAAGAGCTGCTGCGCTTGGCGGGTGAAGCCGATACCTGGGCCGAGCTGGTCAACATCTATGCTCGCCAGCTGCCGACGCTGGAGGATCCGCCGGCTCCGGGCATCAACCCGCACAAGCTGGCTCGCCTACGCAACCTGGCGCAGTGGTCGCAGAACAAGCTGCACAAGCTGGATGAAGCGCGCGGCTACTGGGAACAGGTCCTGGCCCGCATCGCGCTGGATGACGAAGCGCTGAGCGCACTGGAGCAGATCTTCCAGCTGCAAGATCGCCACAGCGATCTGATCGGCGTCTATCGCAAGCGATTGGAATCGGCCGGCGATTCCACCGCACGCGTCGATGTGCTGTTTAAGATGGCCACGGTCGAAGAGAACAAGCTCAACGACCGCAACGCTGCCGCTGCCAACTACCGCCGCATCTTGGCGGAATCAGCGACGGTTTCTTCGATGGGCACGACGATGCGTGCCCTGCGCGCGCTGGAAAAGATCTACACGCAGTCCGGCGATTCTGAATCGCTGGCCGAAGTGCTTGAACGTCAGCTGCAGCAGCTGGAAGGTACGCAGCTGGCCGCCGAGCGCGGCGAGCGATCCGAGCGCGATGCCGAGACGCTGATCATGATCAGCTTCCAGCTGGGCGAGCTGTATGCGCATCACCTTGCGCAGCCAGAAAAAGCGCTGGAGCGCTATCGCCAAGTCCTGCAGCTGGCGCCGACCCACCGACCGACCTTGGTCGCCCTCGAGCGCTTCCTGAACAACAGCAAGGGCCCCGTCCGCGTCGAAGTCGCGCGTCTGTTGGTGCCTGCCTATGAGCGTGGTGACGAACCCCGCAAGCTGAGCGGTGCGCTTGAGATCGTCCTTTCCGCAACGGTCGATGCCAACGAAGAGCTAGAGCTGCTTCGTCGTTTGTCGGCCTTGGCGCGCCGGCTGGGCGACAACCAAGGTGCGTATCGCTTCGCATCGCGCCTGTTCGAACGGATGCCGTTCGATCAAGACAACCGTCGCGAGCTGACCGAGCTGGCCGAGTCGCTGGATCGCTTTGAGCCGCTGACCAAGCTGTTCGCCGAAGCAGAAGATCGCGCCGCCATCGCCGGCGATCATGTCTTGGCACGCGATCTGGCTTGGGAACTGGGCCAGCTGTTCGATGCCTATCTGCACCAAAGCGACGCGGCCGAAAAAGCCTATGTCCGTGTCCTGGAACGCGACGAAGCGCACGAAGGCGCCGCGCACGCGCTTGAGCAGATCTATCGCGGAGAAGAGCGCTTCAAAGAGCTGCGCCGACTGCTGGAGCGTCGCAAAGATCTGGCCGTTGAAGCCGGCGAGCGCAAAGACCTGCTGTTCCAGATCTGCGATCTCGATGAAGGCGTGCTGGAAGACGAAGAAGCGGCCGCCCGCGACTATGCCGAGATCCTGGAGCTGGATCCGTCGAACGCACGCGCCTTCAAGGCGCTGGAACGACTGCACACGGCAGCAGAGCGCTGGCGCGATCTGGACGAACTTCTGGCCCGCGCTGTACCGCACATTGATGCCAGTGCAGAGCGCGCCCAGCTTCGCTTCCGACGTGGCGAGCTGCATGCGCAGCGTCTGGATGATCCGGATGGTGCATGTGAGCTTCTGGAAGAAGCGTTGTCTGAACAGCCACAGCACCGCGGCGCCCGTCGCGCCCTGGAAGCTTTGATGAGCCATGCCGGGCTGCGTCAGCGCATCGCCCGCACGCTGGAGCCGCTGTTCGATCAAGACGGACAGTGGGACAAGCTGGCTGCCGTGCTTCGCGTGCAGCGTGAAGCGCTACCCAGCGAGAGAAGCCCCGAAGCATCCGCGCTGCTGGGCCGCATCGCTCAGATCAGCGAGTCGAAGCTCAAGCAGCCGACTGCCGCCCTGGCGGCGTATCGCGAAGCGCTGCGTCTGGATCCTGCCGACGTGCAGAACCGCGAAAACGTCGAACGGATTGCGACCTCGCTTTCGCGCTTTGAAGATCTGGCCGCGGCCTGGGAAGAAGCATTCTGCGCCGCAGACGAAGACAACCTGGCGCTTCGCGGCGAACTTCTGCGTCGCGCTGCAGAGCTTTACGATGCGCAGCTCAAGGACGCGGATCGGGCTCGGGATGCCTGGAAGCGACTGCTGGATCTGGATCCAACGTCGCTGGATACGGCACGACCGGCTGCCATCGCGCTGGCGCGACTGTACGAACAGGCCGGCCACTGGCGCGACCTGATCGACGTGCTGCGCAAGCAAGTGGAATGGACGCACGGCACCGATCGCAAGGAGCTTCTCTTCCGCATCGGTGGCATCGAGCAGTCGCTGCTTTCTGACGCTGCTGCAGCCGTCTCGACCTATCGCGAGATCCTGGAAAACGATCCACAAGAGCTGCGGGCGCTTGATGCTCTTGAGCAGATCCACATCGGTCAGAAGCAGTGGCGCGATCTGATCGAGATCCTGCGCCGCCGCGTCGAGCTGGCAACAGACAACAGTGCACGCCGCGATCTGCTGTGGCGCATTGCACAGGTCATCGAGCAGTCCATTGGCGACCGCGATGAAGCGATCACCGCATACCACGTGATCCTCGATGAGCGAGCCGACGATCTGCCAACCTTGGATGCGCTGGCCCGCCTGTACGACGATGCGGAACAGCACTCTGATCTTCTGGAAGTGCTAGAGCGCCGCTTGCCGCTGACCACGGCAGTACCCGAGCGTGTCGCACTGCGCACGCGCATGGCCAAGCTGCTGGAAGGCGCACTGCGCCGCAGCGATGCTGCCCTGGATGCGTATCGCGAGATCCTGGTCGAAGAGCCACGCGATGCAACCGCACGCGCCGGCCTGGAGCGCATGCTCGACAACGACACACTGCGCCTGCGCGCGGCCGAAGTGTTGGAGCCGATCTATCAGCTGCTGGCCGATCGACCCGCCTTGGTCCGCATGAGCGAGCTATTCGCTAGCTACCTGCCTGATCTGCAGGATCGCATCAGCCGCTTGAAGCGTGTCGCCGAGCTAAAGAACGATCTTGGCGAAACCGCCGAAGCCCTGGATGCCCTGGCCCGCGCCGCTCGAATCTCTGTCGGAGAGCCTGCGCTTGCAGAGCTTTTGGACCTGATCGAATCGCAAGTGCAGCGCACCGGTGCTCGCAAAGAACTGGTGGCGCTGTATCGCGAGCTAGGCGACCAGATCCTGGACACGACGATTCAAGAGCGCGTGTTCCTGACCGTCGCCAAAGAATCGTATGGTCTGGGCGACCGCGACACCGCGCGCGACTACTATCGCCGCGTGCTCGATTCGTCTTCCGAGCATCTGGTTGCGCTGGAAGCGCTGGAAAAGATCTACGGCGAAGGCAAGGAATTCGAGCAGCTGCTTGAGATCTTTTCGCGTCGGGCCGAGCTGGCCATGCGCAGCGACCGCCGCGACGATGCGGAGCGCCGCCACTACCTGCTGTCGGCAGCCGATCTGTGCGAGCGCGAGCTAGGCCGTGCCGATGATGCGATCGTGTCGTTGGAAGCGGTGCTGCAGCTGTTCCCCGATGATCGCGAAGCCGCATCCGGCCTAGAGCGCCTGTACAAGAATGGCCGCCGCTGGGCCGACCTTGCCGACTTGCTTGAGCGCCGCCTGCGCTACGCAAGCGGCGATGCCGAAGTCGTCGATCTGCGCTACCGCTTGGGCGCCCTGTTCGAAGGAGAGCTCAACAGTGCCGAGCGCGCCGTCGAAAACTACCGGCAAGCGATCGCTGTAGATCCACGTCACGCGCAGGCCATCTCTGCGCTGGAGCGCTTCCTCAACGACCTCGACTTGAAGGCAACAGCGGCGGTCGTGCTGAAGCCCGTGTACGAACTATTGGGCGACTGGCCGAAGCTGATTCGCACCTACGAGATCCACCTGGAGAACGCCAGCGA
>JAYRFD010000344.1:0-4380 GCA_041908565.1 Polyangia bacterium
AGGTCGGTGTCGATCGCCGGATGCCTTTGGCGCGATAGCCGTGCGCGTAGTGGGCTCGGGGAGCGATGACGCGTCCACCGCTGGCGTCGCCTTCCGATTTCAGTACGCCAAAGCCCAGCATGCGGCTGATCTCAAGCGCCAATGCCAGACGTTCGGCAAAGCTGGAAAGGCCCGGATTTTCCGCGGCGATGGCCGAAAGCTGAGCCGCAGCAACCGCGGTTGCTGCATCGGTCAGCAGCTGATCGGCGCCGTCCCCCAGGCATTCCTCGACCGTGTTCTGCAGCGCGATGTTGTAGTGGTGGCAGTGAAAGACCAGCGGCTCGCCACCCAGCAGGAACGATCCATGGTCGGCGCGAAGTTCGGATGGGATGCGCAGGGTCATCGCTCTCTCCTCAGGCTCGTCCGCGGCTGGCGCCACGCTCGTGCTGCAGCGCTTCAATGGCGGCGGCCAGACGCTGTTCCAGCGCGGGGTCATCCAAGCTGGGCGTGATCTCTTCCGGGATGATGCGCGCCTTCAAGATCAGGCGAGACATCACAAACGGGGCGCTGATCCCAGACAGCGACGCTTGGAATTCCTGCAGCATGCTGTAGGCCTTGCCGCGCATGGCTATGCGTGGTCCTCCCGTTGCTGGGGCCCAACGGGGCGGGCGCCGTCATCGGCTGGCTGCGCAGGCGGCAAGTGATCGGCGCGAAGCAGGGGACGCAGGCAGTCCAGGCAGTGCGTGCAGCGGGCATCGTCGATCTGCAGTCGACCGTCTAGCCACGACAGCGCACCGGATCGGCAGTCTGTGGCTTGCATAGCAGACTGCCCATACGCCGCTTCAAGCTGCGCGATCAGCTCGGCAACCACCGAAAGCGGAGCCTGCTTGCGCAAGAGCGCCTGCAGTCGCCCGGGCACCAGATTGATGCGGAAGTAACCCTCTCGATCGAGGATCACCAGCTGACCGGCCGCGACGACAAAGGGGATTGCAAACGGCCGCAGATGATCCAGCAGAACAGCGGGGAACTCGTCCGCCGGCAAGCGCACTTCCAGCTTGCGCGGCTCGTGATGGCAGTCGAAGGTCAAGCGCGCGACGAACTTCGTCGAACGGTACGAGGTCTCGAAACCCCGCTCGCCCACTGGCTCAGGCTCGCTCCACCCCATGGCACCTAGCGTTTCAGTGTATCGCGTTGCCGTCGACGCTTGTGGGGAATTGTCCGTCCGACGCTGCCTGTGTTGTGAGCCTTGGGACTTCGGGCTACCCGGACTTGCGATCATCGCCGGCATCGATGCGGTGGATGCGCAGGCGGTCGCTTTTGCCCTTCAGCTGAACCTCGCCCGCGAAGTCAGCGTGCAGGCGGTCGCGAAAGTCGGACGGCAAGCGGGCGTAAACCGCTTCTGAGATCAGGAAGTCCGAGCCGAGCTCTTTGCAAGCGCTCTCGATGCGGCTGGCGGTGTTCACGGCGTCGCCGATCACCGTGTATTCCAAGCGGTCGGCGCTGCCGATGTTGCCGGCCACCACTTCACCGAAGTGGATGCCGATGCCTTGTCGAAGCGGCGGCAGGCCCTGGGCCTGTCGTTCACGGTTCAGAGCGGCAAGCTCACGCTTCATTGAAAGGCCGGTGCGCACGGCCCGCTCTGCATCGTCGGGTCGCACTTCGGGGGTTCCAAAGGTCGCCATGATGCCGTCGCCGATGAACTTGTCCAGCGTGCCGCCGTGTTCGAAGATCGCGCGCACCATGCGCTCTTGATAGTCGGTCAGCAGGGCCAGCAGGTCATTGGCCGGCAGGTTTTCCGACAGCGTTGTGAAGTCGCGAATGTCAGCGAACAGCACGGCGGCCTGCTGCAGCCGGCCACCGGGGCGGAAGAAGTCGCTGCTGGCGCCTTGGATCTTCCGGGCGATCTCGGGCGAAAAGTAACGAGCAAGCTGGCCCGATGCCTTTTCCATGCGCACGCCTTCCAGAATCGCCTTGCGCATGCGATGGGTCAGAAGCGCTAGCAGCACCGATGCCATGGCGATGTACACCGCTTGCGTCAGCAGCCCCAGCCAGTTGACTTCGGGGCCCATGGTCGCGTGCAGATAGCTGGTGCCGAACTTCGATCGCGGATCGGAAAGGGCTAGCTGCAGGAAGTAGCACTGCGATGCGAACAGCGCGCCGCCCGTCAGCAAGGGAAGCTCGGGCCGGATCGGCAGCGATGCGACCACCAGCAGGAACAGACTCAGACCGGTCGTCGCTGTCTTCAACATGTAGCTGGCGGGCACCACGGCCGCACCACCCACCGCCTGCATCCACACAAAGGGCAGGGCGGTCACTGCTGCTGCGTCGCACAGAAGTACCAGCGCCCCGCTTAACAGCACGCTGCCGCAGCGCTGAACCCAGGAATGCAGAAACAACACCAGGCCGACCAGCGTCGTAAGAAGCAGCAGAGTCGGTCGCAGATCGGCAGTCGATTCGGCGGAAAGCGGGCTGAAAACCAGAAGGACCGCCAGCACACCCAGGTGGACCCGCAGAAAGAACAGCGTGCCCTGACGTTCCTTTTCATACAGAAGCTGGTGAAGCTCATTATCCAGTCGGGTGCATGTGGGCATAGTGCTTTGAGCGTAGCGCAGGCTGCACGCAGGCGCGGGACCGCGCGCTTGGGCGGGGGCCGCTCGACGCAGACAGTGGCGGTTGAGCGGTTGGACAGGGCTTGGCGTGCGCGGGCGCCGCGATTTCCCGGCGACGATTTGTACGGATGTTGGTTGGCCAGCGGGGCTTGATATAGTCGCGCCGATGAGTCGTTCCCCAGACCCGCCGCGTTCGGCAGACTTACCGCAGTTCCCGTCGAGCGCCGACCGGATTCATGCGGAGCCGTCCACGACGCCGCTTGAGATCATGCGCTCTGAGACCTTTCCCTTTGCCGAGCGCTTTGCCCAAGATGTGTCGCCGCTGGGTCAGGTCGCGTACTTCGTCGGGGGGGAATCGCGCGGCTTGCCCGATGTCGTGCTGCTGCACGCGCTGGGCATGAACTACACGGAATGGGAAGCGGTGGCGCCGGCCTTGGCGCAGCACACGCGGGTGGTGGGCATCGACATGCTGGGCTGCGGCCACAGCGTGCAGCCCCGTCGACCGTATGGTCTGCGCGACATGGCTCAGTCGGTGTGGGCGCTGTCGCAGAAGCTTGGGCTGCGTCAGCCGGTGCTGATGGGGCATTCCTTCGGCGGGCGCGTCGCGATGGAGCTTGCCTTGCGCGAGCCTCGCCAGATCGCGGGACTGATGCTGCTGAACAGCGCGGGCTTCATTCGCTATCCGGCTCTGTTCGAACGCCTGGGGCGCATAATTCTAAAGCCGCGAGTGGTCGGCACGCTGCTTCTGGCCGCGGGCCCGGTGTTGGCCCGTCGCATCTTCGCCACCGCGACACCGCAGAGCGACCGCTTTATGTCGCAGGTGCTGGGACGCTGGGACTCTTCCTTCCCATTTCGTTTCGCGCAGCACGCCTGTCCGATGCTGTCGGATCTGGTGTCCGATGTGCTGGACCGCGTGTCTGAGCTGAACCTGCCGATCTCGGTGCTGTGGGGCGAAGACGATCTGCTGCTGCCGTATCGCGAGGTCGAACCCGCCCTGCGTCGTCTGCGCGATGTGCAGATCGACGTGCTGCGCGCCTGCGGCCACATGCCCAACCTGGAACATCCAGAGGCCGTGGTCGATGCCACGCTCCGCCTGCTGCGTCGCGTGCGCCAGGCGGGGTCTCAACCGGTGGGCCATGCGCAGCCGGCTCGCCTCTGACCGGGGCGGGCGCGGGAACCTCGCGCTGCGGGCAGGGCGCGGGCTCGCTTCGGTCACGGTGGCGCACGCTCGGTTGTTTGCCGTCGTCGCAGCGCTGGGGCTGTGCGGCATCCCAATGGCTCGCGCGCATACCCAGTTTGCTCCATCGACGGTAAACCGTTACGGCAAGCTGGTGCTGTCGCGGACGCACGGGGTGCGCGTGCTGTACACGCTGATGGTGGGTGATGCGCCGGCGCTAACCCTGCGCACGCAGGCCGACCGCAGTCACGACGGAAAGCTGGACCCGCAAGAGCAAGCGCTGCTGTGCGCTCGGCTGGGGGCAGCAGCGCGCGAGGGACTGACGATTGTCATCGATCAGCGGTCGGTGGCCGTGGCCTGGGATCCGCCGCAGTGCACGCTGTCGGGGAACGGAGCGCAGGGGAGCGACGCCGTCGCAGCGCTGCCCATCGCCATGGACTTGTCTGCGCCGCTGCCCTTGCCGACACCGTCGGGACCCTCGTGGCTGTTGCGCTACGAAGATCGGGTGGCGCTGTCGCCGGTCGGCGAAGTCGAGCTACGCATCGAAGAGAGCCCGGATCTGCAGCTTCTTGCGACCTGGCAGGGGGCGTCAGCCTCATCCCAGGCGACGGACCC
>JAYRFD010000345.1:0-1572 GCA_041908565.1 Polyangia bacterium
GTCCATCGGTCTTTCCGCAGTCCCGCCACTCCGCCACTCCGCCTCTCCGAATCCCCGAATCCCCGAATCCCCGAATCCCCGAATCCCCGAATCCCGGTGCTGTGCTTCGCGCCTTCCACACGCAGATTGGGCGTGTGACCCGAAAGCTGGCTTCGCTGCGAGCCAGGACCCGTCGGGTCCGTCCCCGCGGTATCCTGGGTGACGCGGGGTGCGCGTCGTGTCGACGGACCGCATGCGCACGCCGCGGATCTGCTGTGGGTCTGCTGTGAATCTGGGGTGGATCTGGGCGGATCGTTGTTGTTTTGCGAGGCTCTGCGAGCTTGGGGAGTGGCTGATGAACTGGATGCGGCAATCAGTGTTGTGGGTTTGCTTGGCGCTTTCGGGCTGTGCCACCAAGGCCAGCGTGGCCGTGGACACGGACTGCGCGAAAGAGACGGTCTGTGGTCAGTGCGCATCGCGCGGCGGCTGTGCGTGGTGCGGTGATTCCAGCAACGGTGGCAAAGGGCAGTGCGTGCTGAAGGACAGCGCGACCTGCAGCGCTCCCGCGACGTGGAGCGCGACGCCCGATCGCTGTCCGGCGCCACCTGCCGGGACGGAAGCCGCCCGCCGACTGCCTGATTCGACCGGGGCAGGGGACACCGCACAGTCCAGCGAGCGACAGGCCATCGGTCCAAAGAACTACGAAGCCGTGCGTCGTGCCATGGCGCAGGCCTTCCCGGTGGCGCGCATCACCGATAGCGTGCTGGATGGCGTCGTGCAGATCCTGTTGCGTCGGCGCAAGCCAGGGCAGGGCGGCCCGGTCGATCCGCGGGTGCGCGAGCAGGCCCCCATCCAGAAGACCGTGCGCGAGGCCGAGCACCGCCTGTATCTGGGCCACGCCGACCATCACCGCGTAAAGAGCATGGGACCGAATGCGCAGCCGATGCAGTCGCGCTTCAACCTGCCGTTGCCGATGGTGCGTGTGCCGCTGCCGCCAACCTTGACCGCGCAGAGTTCCAACATCCAAACGGTGCTGGGCGAGGTGGATCTGCGACGGGATCACCTGCTGGGCAGCATCGACCTGATCGCCGGAAAGTATGGCGGTGCGGACTACCTGGGCTATCGCCCGGCGCGCGTCGATCTGATTACTCCGGCGCGGTCGGCCAACAGTCGCTTTGGCGCGATGGCGGTGTACCTGGGCTATCGCCGAAGCGACGACCGATCGCCGTCGTTCTATCTTCTGGAAGCTGGTACAGCGACGGGCGATGCCAAGATGATCTACTTTTCGCCGGCGATGCGACCGATCGATCAGGTGACCAGTTACTACCTGCCGACGCCGTTTGTGACGATGCAGTACACGTACAGCGGTGGGCTGACCATGCAGGCGGCGCCCAACGAAGACGAACCGGATCAGCTGATCGTGCGCTCGTACGCGACGGGGGATCGCGATCCGTACATCACGGTGACGGTGAAGTACCAGCGCAGCCCGACCTTTGAACTGCCGCTGCCGATCGAGCTGATCGCCGACGCGGGTGCGCGCATTGCTTTGATTGCTCGCACCATGGGCGTGTCGGCGGTGGACTTGCAGAACCA
>JAYRFD010000346.1:0-2240 GCA_041908565.1 Polyangia bacterium
CATAGCCCAGCCCCGGGAACAGGAAGTGCGGTCCGATGCGCGTATCCATGCCCATGCCGCGTCGCACCAGCTCGACATCGGCGCCGACTTCTTCGCACAGGTTGGCGATGTCGTTGATGAACGACACGCGCATCGCCAGATAGGCATTGCTGGCGTACTTGGTCAGCTCTGCAGAGCGCGCATCGCAGAACAGCAGACGGTCGTTGGTGCGCACGACGGGGCCATACAGCCTGCGCATCACGGAACGCGCCTGTTCGGCCAGGCGACGCGCGTCATCGGCAGGTCCAGCGATGGGGCCCAGGCCGGCCAGGATGCGCATCGGACGCAGGAAGTCCTCGACGGCGCTGCCTTCCTTGAGGAACTCGGGATTGCTCAGCACGACAAACGGACCACGAGCCGGCGCTGGGCTGCCATCACCACGCGCTTCGGCGTCGGCCGCGGCTTGCAGGATGCCGGTCACTCGCTCGGTTGTTCCGACGGGAACCGTCGACTTGATGGCGACCAGGGTGAACTGCGGCCCGCGCAGCGCAGCAATGGTCTGGGCGGCTGAAAGCACCTGCGACAGATCGGCCGCGCCGTTTTCCGATGGCGGAGTCCCGACGCAGATCAAAATGACTTCGGCACTGGGGAGCTCGTCCGTGGCGGCCGCGCTGAAGCGCAGGCGACCGGCTTCGACGTTGGCACGCACAAGCTCGGGCAGGCCGGGTTCGTAAATGGGAAGCTCGCCGCGCGACAGCGTTGCCACGCGCTGCCCGTCGATATCCAGGCAGACCACGTCGTTGCCGAAGTCGGCGAAACCGGCCCCCGCCACCAAGCCCACATACCCTGTGCCCAACACCGCGATCTTCATGGCCCCTTCACCCTTGATTGGTCGATTCGTCGTTGTTCCGTGCTGGCGCATCAGACCGCGTCGCGGCCCAAACTGCCAAAGGAATTTCGATGGGTCCGCCGACCGCAGCGCCGACTGTCGCCTGGCTTATCACGCCTGGCGTTGCTTGCGTCGCCGACCGCGCAGCATCGCAGCCATCGTCGGGGCGCAGCGAGGCGTTGTGTCGCGTCGCAGCTTCGCGTCGCAGCGCCGCGTGATGGCATCGCGTCGCAGCATTGACAGGCAGCAGCCCGCCGCGCGAGTCTCTGGAGTGTGCAGGTCTATATCATCCGTCATGGTCACGCGATCGACGAAGGGCCGGGTCTGGGCGACGAAGGTCGCTACCTAACCAAGAAGGGCCGCAAGGTCGTGCGCGAGGTGGGCCGGGTGCTGCGCGACTTGGGCGTGGAATTCGACGCCATCCTGACCAGTCCCTTGGTGCGCGCCGTCCAAACCGCCGAGCTAATCGCCGAACGCACCGACTATGTCGACGTGATCGAAGCGCTGCCGGCCCTGGCCCCGGGTATACCGCCCCGCATCGTCGCGACAGAGCTACCGACGCGCGGGGTCCGCGTCGCGGTGGTCGGTCACGAGCCGGGCTTGTCGATGCTTGGCGCCTATCTGACGGGGCGTCCGGCGTTTCCGCCCTTGCGCAAGGCGCAGGTCAGCGTCGTCGAGGATGGCAAAGCACTGTGGTTCATCCATCCCGAAACGCTGCACAAAGACCGGCTGCTGATTTCTTAGCGCCGCTGCTGTTTTATTAGAGCTGCTGATTTGTTAGAGCCGCTGCTGTTTTATTAGCAGGGCCGGCGCGCGGCTATTCGCGGGGAGCGTGGCGCGCGGTGTCGTAGGTGCCGAACACGTGGTCCCAAAGCGGCGTCGACACTCCGAAACCGCAGTTGTGGTTGTCGAAGTGGTGGCACAGGTGGTGACGACGGGCAGAGCGCAGCCACTTGGCAAACGGAGCCAGCCACTTGGCGCGCGGCGGACGCACGTGGTGCGTCGCAAAGTGCGTGTAGTCATAGCCCAGGTAACCCAGGGCGAAGCCTCCGAAGGCGGCATGCGCGAAGGCCGTCGGCAGCACCGCATGGAACAGCGCGACGAACGCGATGGCCAGCGGCGCGCTGATGATCGGCACCATGACCAGGCGATAGAAGTCGTCGGGGTACTGGTGGTGGATGCCGTGCGAGTAGAAGTAGATGAACTTGGACACGGCATTGCTAGGGCTGACGTGGAAGACGAAGCGATGCAGCACGTACTCGGTCAGCGTCCACATCAAGACACCGACGGCAACCAGCGCCAACAGCAGCGGCACGGACAGACCCAGACGCAGCGCGGACCACGCGGAATAGGTCACGACCGGGCCATAGAA
>JAYRFD010000347.1:0-6388 GCA_041908565.1 Polyangia bacterium
CGCAACGGCCAACACGATCATCGGTGTTGGACCAAAGGCCTGCGCACTTGGAACCGGCTTCTTCAATGCCGACATGCGACCCGACATCGCGCTGCTGGAATGCGACGGCCAGGGCGTGCGCGTGTACCTGAACATGGGTGGAGGCAACTTCAGCGTGCCACAGAATACTCCGACCCGGCAGGGCATGTCGGCACCGCTGCACATGGCCATCACCGACTTCAACCTGGACGGTCGCACGGACATCGTGGTGCTAAACGGCGCCCAAGGGATGGCAGGACACCTAACGATCCTTCCCGGCCTTGGCAACGGAAGCTTTGGCAACACCGCGACGGTTAGCGTCCCACCCGACTACACCAGCGTGGTCATGGGAGACGTCGACGGGGATGGGCTTCCCGATGCGGTCTTGGGACCAGCGAGCAACGTCACATCGATCAGCATCGCAGTGCTGCTTAACGACAACGGCACCACACTTCGGACACCGCTGCTATTCGCTGCGCCGGCGACGCATCGCACGGGCTTCCATTCGCTTTCGGTCGGCGATGTGACTGGCGATGGCAAAGCGGACATTCTTTACAGCTCGGCGACTCCCGACGTTGTGCTGCTTCGCAACCAAAGCAACTAGTCCGCTCGTTCGCTGATCACTTCAGAGCATGGCAAGGCGCTGGTGCGCCCGAACGGCCGGCCGCGCGAACCCGTTGCGACGCGAGCTTGGGCGCGGCTGTGCGGGACGCGCGCGAAACGTTTGATCGGGTCGCGCGCGTCACCTATGTTGCGACATGCGAACGACGAAGCAGACTCATCCACAGCGACGGAAAATCACTGGGCAGCGGACTGATCAACAGCCTGGCTTGGAGTGGGTCGGGGCCAGGGTTCTGGCCCCGATAGTCCTGGACCCAGACAGTGACGATGACCGCAGCAGCGACGCCCTGGTTAATGGCGAAATCGACGAAGGCGAAGACGATCGAACGTGGCAGAGCCGGGGCCCGCAGCGTGCCGAGATTCTGATCTGGCTGGAGCTCCCGAGCGAGCTGATCGTACGCATGGAGGTCATCGATCCCCGGTCCCCGAGCACGCTAACCGATGCTCTGCTGCAGGCCATCGGGAAGCCTCTTGTGGGTCCGCCGCGACGACCTTCGCGCATCCGCGTTGCCGATCCGCAGACGGCCGACGCGCTGCGCCAGGCCGTGCCAGACATCGCGGTCACCGTGGCCCCAACAGCCGAGATCGATGCACTGCTCCAACGGCTGACAGCGAACCTGCAGCCCGACGAGGAATCCCACAGCTACTTTGAAGATGGACGCGTGTCGCAGGCCAGCATCAAGAGCCTGTTCCAAGCCGCCGCCGCACTGTACAAGGTGTCGCCCTGGGACGTGGCCTGGGACAGTCACGTGCTGCGCCTGGACATCCCGAAGCTGGGCGTGCAGGGAGCCTGCGTGTCGATCCTGGGCGCCGGCGGCCAGAGCTTTGGATTTCTGATTCTTCCGTCGCTGGATGACTACGATGCGCTGGCCGACAGTGCAGAGCTGACGCCGGACGATGGGGTCGATCTGGGCAGCGCGATCCTCGCGCTGAACTTCGAAGATGCGGACCACCTGCCGGCGTCGATGCGGCAGGAAATCCGTGCGCACGGCTGGCCGGTCGCCGGGCCGCGGGCCTATCCCCGCATCGAGTATCGCGAGCCCGACGGCCTGCTGCGCCCGATCAGCGAAGACGATGTGCGGCTGGTCACCGTGTGCGCATCCGCGCTGGCGCGCTTCTTCGCGCAGCACCGCACGCACCTTGCGCAAGCGGAAGAAGAGGCGGAGCCCATCTGCGAGACCTACTCCGAGCGTGGTCTACGTGTTCGCTTGACGGCACCGTATGAAGAAGACGACTCGATCGACAACCTGCACGTTATGCCTGGCCCCTATCAGCGCGCGGAGCCCAAGATCTCGCGCAATGCGCCCTGCCCATGCGGCAGTGGCGCGAAGTACAAGCGCTGCTGCGCGGACAAAGATGCGGACCGATCCACACCAGGGCCCGCTCCCGCACAGCGACCCAGCGCTGGGCGCACACTGGAAGACCAGCTGGTGGCCCGCATGATGAGCTACCTACATCGCCACTGCCGAAACGCCTTCGCGCTGGCCGCGCAGGACTTCGAAGACCCAGAAAGCACCATGCAGCTTTTTGTGCCGTGGCTGGTCTACGCGTTCCGGTACGAAGGGCGCAGCGTGCTCGATCGGTTCCTGGCGGACGCCAGCGTGTCGTTGACCGTTGACGAACGCCAGTTCCTGCAAGCCCAAGCGCACGCATGGCTAAGCGTCTGGGAAGTGCAAGAGGTCGAGCCGGGCAAGCAGGTCCGCGTGAAAGACCTGCTGAGCGCAGAAGAGCGCACGGTGTCTGAGATCAGCGGCTCTCGGTCCTTGAGCAAGGGCCTGGCGGTGCTGGCGCGCGTCGTGGACTGCGGTAACGAGTCGGTCTTCTGTGGCATGCACCCGCACCCCCTGCCGCCACTTCATGCAGCCGACGTCGTGCAGTGCACGCAGTCCAAGCTGCGCCGAAAGACCGCCGTTCCCGTCGAGCGCCTGCGCGATGAGCCGCTGGGTCGCTTCCTGATCGCGCGCTGGGAAGATGCGGTTCAGGCGATGCTTGCGCAGGCTGCCATCCCACCCAAGGTGCAAAACACCGATGGCGAGGATCTGCTGCTGACCACCGACCACTTCGCGTTTGCCGCCGATGCGCGGGATCAGATCGTCGATCGCCTGTGCTCGATCCCAGGTGTCGAGCGCCCTTCGTTGGATGGGGAGCCTTTCCTGTTTGTGCGGCGCGGCAACGCCATCCACAAAGACTGGGAATCGACGACCCTCGCTCACGCTCGACTGTCCGAACGCAGCTTGGCGGTTGATACCAACTCGATCGAGCGCGCCGATGCGCTGCGCGCCCGCATCGAACAGGCCTGCCAAGGCTTGCTGAAGCACCGCCTGCGCGAGCACAGCGATCCGCTGTCCGCACAAGCGCCGCCCAGTCCCACTGCGGACCCCGAATCGGCCCCCGCTGAGGCCGCTGCGCTGATCCGCGAGTTCAAGGCACGACACTATCTGCGCTGGCTCGACGAACCACTGCCCGCCTTGTCCGGCATGACACCGCGACAAGCCAGCCGAACGAAGGCGCTGCGCGGGCGCGTAGACACGCTGCTCAAACATCTGGAATACAGCGAAGGTCGCCTGCCCGGCGGCCCGCAAGTCGACGTCCTTGGCCTTCGCACCGAGCTTGGTCTTGACTAGCGAACCCGCGCGCGGACTGCGCTTGGCCCGCGCGCCGAAGACGTAGATCGCTAGGGGACGGCGCCGCTGTCGGGGTTGAAGCCAGCGCGGCTGGTCACAGCGGACATGTCGACCGCTTCGAAGTTGCTGCTGGAAACCGACTGCACCTGCGAGATCGTCTGATCCAGCCAATCGGCGCTCGGCTCGCCCTGCACGTACCAGTCGCTGCCGCCGTCGGCGATGTACATGCCATAGGTCTTCATCGCCTGCAGGATGGCCTTGGCTTGCGTGTTGAACGTCGCTGGGATCGCATAGCTGGCCTTCACGCGAAAAAGCTGACCCATCTGCGGCAGCGCCGTCGAGTTGTTGTTGCCGGTCTTGTGACGAGCCGGCCACACATACGATGCGCGGATCTTGCTGGACTGGATCGTGAAGCGCAGCGCGTGCTTGATCTCGCCGCTGTTGGCTTCGGCGGCCCGCAGCAGCAGCGGCAAGATCGGAAAGCCCGCCGCATCTGCCGATGTCCAGGTCGCCGGTCGCAGCGCATTGCTGCGCAGATCCCAGGTCGCAGCGCCAAAGATGTTCCAACCGCCCGTGCCGTCGGGGTACGAGTGATACGTCTCCCACAGTCGACAGGTGTCTTGATCGACAACCAGGATGTGATGATCGCCATAGGGAAGCTGCGAGGCCGCCGTGTTGACGCCGCCTTCAACCAGCACGCCCGTCGGGATTGGCAGCAAGGGATTGGGCGCCGTCGCCGCCACGCAAGGCGACACCAGCGTCCGCGCCGTGCCGATTGCGCAGTCCGCTTCCGGTCGTGGATCCCAGTTCAGCTGCGGATCCGGCGAATAGAACGCCACTTTCGACCAGGCCAGCGACCCGCCACGCACCACGTTGTACGGAATGCCGTAATACGTCGGCGACTGCTGATCGACCGCTGTGCCCAGATCCAGGTGCAGGTTGCGCGTGCCGATGGTCGACAAGAACATCGCCGAGCTTGGATGGGCCGGTAAGGCATCAATCGGCGTGTTGAAGATGTGATTGCTGGGCAGAAGCGGGCAGCCGCCCAGCATCGGTGATGTTCCGGTCGATCCGCCGTCGGGATTGCCGGTGGTGCTGCCATCGCTGTTCTGCGATCCAGTGCCGGTATTTTCGCAAGCCAAGGCCAAAAGCGCGGCCGCGACCCACAGCGGCTGCTTCCTGTTCTGTGCACGCATCGTCTCCTCCCCAAGTTGGTGGCGAAGCAAGACAGCACCGTGTCGATCGCCCCGTGCAAAGGGACGTTCCTTGGCGCGCCGTTCGCCCCGATCATGGTGCAGCATTCGCGGGCCTGTGGGACGTTTTCACAAGGGCCCGTTGGCGCCCTGTGGACCCGATGGAAACACCGTCGGAGGCAGTCGCGCAGTCTGTTGGCAGCAAAGCCGATGCGGGACCGGCGCAGCGGTCGACTACATGGGCGGAATCGCTGCTCCTCGATCGGGGAAGTACACGCCGTCGTAGTCCTGTGCGGAAAACGGCAAGTCCAGACAGGGGCGCCGCGGGAAGCGCTCGCCATACAAAAGGGACGCCCGCGTGCCAGCGACGAAGCGGCTGGGGTAGTAGTTCAGGTGAAACAGCGCGGCCCCGGCCCGCTCGCCAAGGGATGCGGCACCCAGGATCTCATCGCGCGACTCGGCATGTCGGCAGCACGACGCGATGTAGTCGATGCTGGCTTGCTGCCACGCGGTGGCTGCGAACGCGCGATCGTCGTCAGGGGAATCGACGCCTTCGCGATGTGGCTGCGGATCGTTGTCGTTGCGCCACAGCGACACTTCACCAGGCCGCGCGAACGGATCGACATAGTCGCCGTTTAGCCAGACGTTCATGTGCACATGCGGCGGAGTCCACGGAAACGTCGTCAGCGCGTCGACCCCGCTGTACCCCGAAAGTGCGATGACTTCGCCGCGCGCCACGCGCTGTCCCGGCGCAACCAAAGGACGCGCCAAGTGGTTGTAGCTGGTGACCAGACCTTGACCGTGATCCAAAAGGATCTTGCGCCCGCCGCGGTTGAACTCACTCGACACGCGCAGAACGACGCCCGGCGCGGCCGCCACCACCTGCGTGCCCGGCGGGATCGCCAGATCGGTGCCGTTGTGACTGTCGTACGTGTTGCCTTGCCCGCGAAAATCCAGGACCTGCGTCACGCGAACCGACCAGCCTTGCTCTGGCGGTGGCTGGCGGTGGTTAAACAGGTTGGTAATCGGCACGCGCCGACCGCGCGGCGGGAAGCCCCACCACAAAGGCAGCGAATACCGCGGCTGAAGCTGTCGCAGGCTGCTCAGGTCGAAGCGTGAAGGCGGCGTGTGCGCGTCCCCAGAAAACGTCAGCAGCGCCTGGCGCAGCGTGCGCGAAAAAGGGCGCAGTCCCAAGGCTTCGATCAGTCCGACCCGTTGTCGCATTGCTATGGTCCTTTCGATGGGACATCGATCCCATGACGGCGGAAGCGGGCGCCCGCTGTAACCACCGCGGTTCGGCGACATGGTATCGAATCGCGCGGCAAAGTTGGGCCGCGGCTGCTGCCAAGCAACCTTGGTGCGGCATCGCGTCCAGCGATTGAACGGCGGCCGCCAGCGACCCGACTTGCGCGGCGTGCTCCGCCACGCTCCTGATCGCAAGCGGAGCGCAAAGCCAGCCGCCAGCCACGCGGCAGCGCTTGATTCGCGCTGTGCCGGCCCGCAACACCATCGTCCTCGCGACCTTTCAAGCCGTCGGAGAGTGGCGGCAGTGCAGGCAACAGACCGCGCACTGCAGTAGCTCGGACAGATCCGCCAAGGCCGCCAGAGTGCCATCCGGGTCACTGGCTGCCGCTTGCCGGGCTGGCCGTTGCCGGGCTTGAATTCGTCCCACTTGATCTGCCCGGTGCTGGCGTCGCTGGCTTGCTCAAGCTCGCCGCTGTACGTCCTCGCTTCCAGGCTGCGGATGTCCACGCTGCGGTCGGAAAACGTCCGCAGCCCGTCTCTTCGGCTCAGGACGTCCCCCTGCTGGATGGCCTGCGCGCCGTGCGAAGCGTGCCTGGCTTGGGTCGCTGCTGCGCAGTGGCTGAATTCCGCAGACGAAGGTCCGGACGCGTCGCGCGCAGTCCCGGTGTCCAGGCCCAGGACATGCCA
>JAYRFD010000348.1:0-6440 GCA_041908565.1 Polyangia bacterium
CTTGCACAACCGATGTGGAGGATTTCGCGATGTCTCTCTCGTTCACGCGCCAGTCTGGAAGCGTCCTTGGCGGGGCCTTGGCCCTGGGCGCGGGTCTGTTCTGTCTGACCGCTGCACCGACGGCTGCGCGGGCTGATCTGCAGCTTGCGGTCGGCTCGCGCATGGAGCCGTTCCGTTACACGCCGGCTTACTTCCCAAATTCGGGCATGGCCGAGCGCCCCCCCAGCCAGTTTTCAGGCAAGACCGGCCCCTACCAAGCGACCGCGCTCAGCCCCTATCTGGGTCTGTTCTTTGCGCAGCGCTACGGCGTGATGGCCTCGTTCGACATCGCGTATGCCAAGTCGTCCGGCGAAGCGCTGGCCATGGGCATGGGCAACACCCCGGTCACCGACAACAACACCTTCTTTCAGCTGGGGCTGTCGCTGGGCCTGAAGATCTACATCACGCAGCCCAAGGCTTCGAAGGTGGCGCCGTACGTCTACGCCGACTTTTACAAGTACTTCGCCAGCCTGACGACCGACAACACGATGATCACCGGCGAACAAGCCGGAGCGCAGGCGGCGCTGCTGTCGCCGATCGGCGGCACCTTTGCCTTCGGCGCCGAGTATTTCTTTTCGCCCGGCTTTTCGATCGGCTCCGAGATCTTCGGCCTGCGCGTCGGCCACGTAAACGGTGACTACCGCGATCCCAGCCAGACGCGACACAGCAACGCGTATACGACGCTGTCGTTCTATACCGGGCTGTCGCTGAACTTCCGCTTCCAGGTCCAGGCATCGGTGCGGGCGACCGACGAAGAAAAGGACGAGGATCGATCCCGCCGTCGTCCGGATTACCCACCGCCGCCGCCCGTCAACAACCCGCCGCCCGTCCCAACCCCCGAAGCGGTCGACTAGTCGCGGTCCGCAAACCCGGCGGTGGCCCGTCGTCTGATGGGTCGGCCCATCCTGGGTGATCGTCGCAGGTGGGTGGCGTGGGGGGCCGCCCTTCCTTGCTTGCTGCGGTCCGCGATCGCGTTTGCAACGCAGGGCCACACGCGGCGCTCAATCACGACGTGCCGCTGGGAACGACCGCGGGAAGGTGATGCGATGCGGAATCCGAAGGACAGTTTGCAGACGGCGCGCTTGTCGCTGCGACGCTACACGGCGGATGACTTCGATCTGCTGTGGCGCCTAAACAGCGACGAGCGCGTCATGCGTTATGCCGGCGGCGTGAAGACGCGCGAGGCGACCCAGACGCTGCTTTCCGATCGCATCCTGCGTTACTACGACGAGCATCCGGGCCTTGGCATCTGGGCCACCTTCGAACGCGACACCGGCAGCCCGGTCGGCATGCACCTTCTGAATCACATGCACGGCGAGTCGTTCATCCAGGTCGGCTATCTGCTTTTTCCCGAGCACTGGGGCAAGGGCTACGCCACCGAGATGGCACGCCGCGTCGTCGAGTACGGTTTTTCCGACTGCAAGCTGCCCCAGATCGTTGCGATCACCGATCTGCCCAACCACAGCTCGCAGCACGTGCTGGAAAAGGTCGGCTTGCAGCGTCGGGGCGAGCGCCTCTTCGCCCATCCAGCCTATGCGCACGGCCCGTTCGCGTGGTTCGTCTGCGACGCCGCGCGCTGGCGACAGCTTCCGTCCTCGCCATCCCAATCCAGCTAGTTCCATCCAGGAACCAGCCAGCGATCCACCTGCCGATCGACGCGACGATTCAGCGGCCAAGCCGCCTGCCCAGCCGTACGGCGATCGACGCGAAGATCCTCCCGCTGATACCAAGCCATGAAGCGACGCGAATTTCTGTGCGGGGTTCGGCGGAACAGCGGCAGAATCGACCCAGCCTCTTCCAATTCGATGTCGTCGTCTTCCTTGCATCCCCCTGCCCTGCGATCGGATTTCGCGTCGCTGCGGGCCGAGTTTCCCGGCCTGCAGGGGCAGGTCCATGGCCACCCGCTGGTCTATCTGGACAGCGCGTCGACCACCCAGAAGCCGCAGGCGGTGCTGCGCGCGCTGCACACGGCGTACGTCGACCAGTGCGCCAACATCCACCGCGGCGTGCACACGCGCAGCCAGCAGGCCAGCGCCGCGTATGAAGCGGTGCGCGAAAAAGTGCGCCGCTTCTTGCACGCGCCGCAAGCGGCCGAGGTGGTGTTTACGCGCGGCACCACCGAGTCGCTGAACCTGCTCGCATACACCTTGGGATCGACGCGCCTGCGCCCAGGTGATGAAGTCGTAGTGTCGGGGTCAGAACACCACTCGAACATCGTGCCGTGGCAAAGGCAGTGCGCCGATCGTCGCGCCGCGCTGCGCGTGCTGCCGCTTCTACCCGACGGGCGCATCGACCTAGACCGCGCCGCCGAGGTGCTGAGCCCGCGCACCCAGGTGGTCGCGATCAGCCACGCCGGAAATGCGCTGGGCCACGTCGGGCCGCTTGTTCCACTGATTGCGCAAGTACGTCGTCATGCGCCGCAAGCCGTGGTGGTCGTCGATGGCGCGCAGGCGGTGCCGCACCTGGCGATCGACGTGCAAGCCCTGGACTGTGACTTCTATTGTTTTTCCGCCCACAAGCTGTACGGCCCGACGGGAGCCGGCGTGCTATGGGGACGACGCGCGCTGCTGGATGCGCTGCCCCCATGGCAGAGCGGCGGCGACATGGTGCTGTCGGTGCGCATTGAAGAGACGCAGTACCAAGACACTCCGCACAAGTTTGAAGCGGGCACGCCCGCCATTTCGGAAGTGATCGGGCTGGGCGCGGCGCTGGACTTCTTGGCCGACTGGGATCTGGCAGGGCTTTCCGCGCACGAAGCGGCGCTGCGGGCCCTCGGGGTCGATCTGCTGCAGCGCATCGACGGTGTGCGCGTGCTTGGAGGACCAGCGAGCCCGGGATCGCATGTGCCTGTCCTGTCGTTTGTGGTGCCGGGCGTGCATCCGCACGATCTGGGAACGGCGCTGGACTATGAAGGCGTGGCGGTGCGAACCGGGCATCACTGCGCGCAGCCATTGATGGCGCACCTGGGCATCGCGGGCACGGTGCGGGCATCGCTGGGTTGTTACAACAGCGCGGACGATCTGCAGGCCTTGGCCGATGCGCTGGATCAGTCGCTGCGCCTGTTTCGTCGCCGAAGATAAGCCAGTTCCCGTCGCTGCCCTGATTGGTGAGACACCATGAATGCTACGCTTGCCGAGCTGTATCAAGGCCTGATCCTGCAGCACAACGACCACCCGCAAAACTTCGGTCCGCTGCCTTCGGCCACGCACCAAGCGACGCTGCACAATGCGCTGTGCGGCGATCAGATCACGCTGCGCCTGCGCCTGTCATTGACCGACCCGCAGGGGACGCCGGTCATCGCGCAGGCCTGCTTTGAAGGCGAAAGCTGCGCCTTGGCGCGCGCCTCGGCATCGCTTTTGACCACGGCCATCGTCGGCAAGTCGCCGCAACAGGCGCTGGCCTTGGGCGAACGCCTGCGGGCCTTCTTGCAGCCAGGCGGAAAGAACCAGCCAAGAACCGTCGACGATCCGACGCTGTCGACGGACGAATCGGGGCTTGGCGATCTGGTGGCCCTGCAGGGCGTGCGCGACGTACCCTCGCGCTTGCGCTGCGCCACGCTGCCTTGGGAAGCGCTTTCGCAGTCGCTGCACAGCACGTAACAGCCCGCACAGCGCTTTTGGTCGACCGCAGCCGACCCAGCAAGCTGCTATTCAGCACACCGCCGCTTCGCTAGAATCCTTCGTATGTTGAAGATGAGTGTCCGCGGGGGGCGGGCGCTGCTCTTGGGGAGCACGCTGGCATCCTCTGCCGTGGCCATCGCACTGGCCAATCCTGTTCCGCGACCCGCTGTACCAACCGCCAGCCCGTCGGGCGCAAGCGGACCTGCGACGACCAAGCCGGTTGCCAAGCCCGCTGCCAAGCCGGTCGCCAAGCCCGTCGGAAAGCCCGCAGCACCCAGCAAGCCGGCACCGCCGCCGGCCCCACCTGCGTGCACGCCGGGCGACGTGGGCGTGACGCTGCTTGAAACCGAATCCGACATCAAGTGCGACGACGAATGGAACAACTGCAGCGGCGAGATCCAAGTCGCCGCGCGCAACTGCACCGGCGAATTCCAAAGCCTGACGCGGGTCGAGATCTTTGAAGGTCCGCGCCGCAGCCAGGTCCTGGAATTCAGCCCGGCGCCGATCGTTCCGCCGAACACCGTGTGGCGCGAAGGCATCCCGTGGTCGGCGCCTGCTGATCTGGAAATCGAAGTGTTCTTCCGTCCGCCGGGGCAGCAAGGCGGCGACGTGTCTTCGCGCGGGCGCGTCCACGTCACGCACAAGGCGCTTGCCTCTGCTCAGGCCCAGTGCGCCAAGTGCCAGGGCACCTGGGGACGCTTCGGCGTCAACAAAGTGGCCGGCTGCAACTGCAAGACCGCCGACGTCGGCAAAGAGTGCATGGACGGCGAAGAGTGCGAGGGCTACTGCATGTTCGTGCGCTACGACACGTCGGGTCGCGAGCACGGCATCTGCAGCGAGACCACCAAGCTCACCGGCTGTCACAACATCATCTACAAAGGCGCCAGCAAGGAAGAGCCGGTGATCCCCCCCGCCCGCAAGCGCCCGACCTGCGTCGACTGATCGATCTATCGCTCGCGGACTCGATCGACCGCTGCGATCGCACGACCTCATTCGCCAACCCCAGGGTCGATCTGCGCGCGGCAACGCAGCGCTCGGCAACGCAGCGCTCGGCAAAACGCCGGCCACGCGATCAGGCCGCGTGAGCCGGCGTAGGAAATCGCCCGCCGGGCCCCTCGGTCGACTACAATCGCCCAAGCCCAGCGAAGGAGCCGCAATGTCCCCCTCGACCGCATGGAAAGAGAAGATCGAAGACGATGAAGCGCAGCGGTTTGAGCGTCATGCTCAGACCCTGCGTGATCTGCAGCGCAAGCATGCCCGCGGTGGCTCCACCAGCCGAGCCCTGCACGCCAAAGGACAGTGCGCAAGCGAAGCGATCTTTACCGTGCTGCCCGATCTGCCGGCGCACGCGCGCGTCGGTCTGTTCGCGCAGCCCGGCACCTATCGCGCCTATGTCCGCTACTCAAACGGCGCGGGCAAGCGTCAGCCCGATGCGACGCCTGATGTGCGCGGCATCGCGATCAAAGTCTTGGGCGTGCCGGGCAAGAAGGTGATCCCAGGCATGGAAGATGCGACGACGCAGGACTTCCTGGCCATCCGCAGCTCGTCGACGCCGTTCCGCAACGCCGATGAGTTTGTCGGGTTCGTGCGCGCGGCCTCCAATCCGCTGCTGCTGTTGCCTCGCGTCATTGGTCTTCTGGGTCTGTCCCGTGCCTTTTCTGTGCTTGGCAAGCTGGCCAAGGGCCTGAAGGAAGCGACGACATCGGTGGCGACCACGCGATATTTTTCGGCCCTGCCCATCGCGTTTGGTGAACACGCGGTCCGCTTCAGCTTGGTGCCGCGCAGCGCGCCGGCCGCCGGGGCCACGCCAAGCAACGATCCCGACTATCTGCACAAAGAGCTAGCCGATCGCTTGGCCAAGGACGCGGTGGAATACGACTTCGCCGTGCAGTTCTTCGTAAGCGAAGACAAGACGCCGATCGAAGACGCATCCCGCGACTGGAGCGAAGCGGATGCACCGTATCTGACGCTCGGCAAGCTGACGCTGCCCAAGCAAGATGTGGCATCCCCCCGTGGACGTCAGATCGCAGCGTTTGTCGAAAAGCTGTCCTTCGATCCTTGGCACGCGCTGGTCGCTCATCGCCCGCTGGGCAACATGATGCGCGCGCGCAACTACGCCTATCGCGTAAGCACGCAAGAGCGCGGCGCAGCCAAAGAACCAGACGGCAGCGAGACATTCACCGGATAAGCCCGCCGTTTTCGCTGCGGCTCCGACGGAGCACAGCGCCTGCTTGCTTCCCCAGCGACAGCACGCAGCCGCAGCCACTGCCCACCTGCCCCCAGCGACCCGACAAGACCTGTCGACAACAGCGACGCAGACCTTGCAGGGGGTGATATGGTGCCTGGGCATGGCGCGCCCCAAGTTCTTTCGCGATCCCATCCACGGTCAGATCGGCTTCGACGCTGTGGATCTGCACGCGGGTCCCCCTCCTTCTGAAAGCCAACCCGATGCGGCCTTGTCGTGGCTGCTCCGCCGCCTGATCGACACGCCTGAATTCCAGCGCCTGCGCTACATCCGCCAAAACGGTCTGGTCAACTTGGTCTTTCATGGGGCCGAGCACTCGCGCTTTGGTCACAGCATGGGGGTCTGTTATCTGGCGCGCGAGATGTATTCCCGCATCACGCGCAACATGGGCGACACCATCGACCCGCAGCGCCGCTTGGCCACCTGTGCCGCCGCCCTGCTGCATGACATCGGACACGGCCCGTTTTCGCATGTGCTCGAAGAAATCCTGTCGTCCTGCGGCATTCGCTTCGAGCACGAGTGGCTGACGCGACGAC
>JAYRFD010000349.1:0-3296 GCA_041908565.1 Polyangia bacterium
GGCGATGCTGTGGCCGCGGTCCAGGCCAGTCAGCTCCTGGCCACCATCAAGCCCGCGACGTTTGCCGAGATCCAGGTCGAGCCGCGCTTGGGCTGGCTGCCAGTTTCCGTCGTGGAAGCCTGGGTGAACGACGTCACGCGGGCGCGCGGGGCGTATGCGCTGGAGCGCAGCGGGGCCTTCATCACGCTCGCGGGCGTGGACTACCTCGACCTCGTGAATCACTCGGACTCGGTGCGCTTGGTGCTCGGCTATCTGAATCACGACATGGCGTACTTCCGGCCATCGGCGAGCCGCGACGAGAACCTGGAAGAGAAGCGCACGGCGATCGCTGCCCGCTTCAAAGAGCACTTCACGAGCTGGATCGAGGGACAGCCGCAGCACCAAGCCGCGGTCGTGGAAGCGCACAATCGAATCTTTCGCGGCTGGGTCACGCCCGAGTACAGCCCCGAGCCGATCATCATCGCGCGCTGGAATCCCGACTACCCGCTGTGGCCGTATCAGAACGCGGCGGTGCGGCGGCTCGTCGAGAATCGCGGCGGAGGCTGCTTCTTCGATGTCGGCCTGGGCAAGACGCGGACGCTGCTGGGCGCGGTGGCCCTGGCCAAGCAGCAGGGCTTGGCGCGACGCGCGGTTGTCGCGGCCCCGAACAGCCTGGTCTTCAACTGGGCGCGCGAGATCGTGCGCGTGCTGCCCGACTTCCGCTTCGCGATCATCGGGGCGCGGGCCAAGGTCGTTCAACGCGGAGCCAAGCGAGGCGAGCTGGTCAGCGAGCCCGACACGCCGGCCCAGCGCGCGGCGAAGTGGCAGCGGTTTCAGGCGGGCCTGTACGACCTCGTCATCGTCACCTACTCGGCTCTGCCGCGCACGCAGCTAGAGCTGTCCGAGATCGTGCAGATCGTCCGCACGGTGCCTGCGGTGCAGCGCGAGCTGGTGCTGAAGGTGCGCGAGACCGAGCGGCGCATCGAGTCGCTGGAGAAGAAAGAGAAGGCCGGCAAGCTCGACGATGCCCAGCGCGAGGAGTTGGAGCGGCTGCGCAAGCAGCTTCGCGGCATAGCGGGGACCGAGCGCAAGGAGGCGATCCTCGAAGAGCGCGAGGAGGGCTTCGCCGCCAAGTGGGCGGTTCCGCCCGTCGGGCAAGAGGCCGATCCCGGCATCTACTGGGAGAAGCTGGGCATCGACTTTCTGGCCTACGACGAGAGCCACATCGGCAAGAACCTGTGGACCGCCGGCAGTCGCGAGGGCGGCGAGCCGCGCTTTCTGGGTGCCCCGCAAGAGGGCAGCTACATCGCCTGGCAGCTCTACCTGCGCGCGTATCTGGTGCGCAAGGCGACCGGCGGCACCGGCATCTATCTGGCGGATGCGACCCCGGCCAAGAACTCGCCGCTGGAGTTCCTGTCGATCCTGTCGCTGATCGACAGCGAGATCTGGAGCCGGCTCGGCATCGTCGATTCCGAGCAGTACATCACCCAATACCTGAACATCCAGAAGAGGCTGATTCAGGACACCGACCTGGAGCCGATCGAAGCGCCGTGCGTCGTCGGCTTTCGCAACCTGGATCAGCTCCGCGAAGTGCTGTTTCGCTATGGCGAGTTTCGCACGGCAAAGCAGGTGGGCCTCAAGATCCCCGAGCCGCGCGTCCTTCGCGTCGATGTGGACATGGATGTGGACCAAGAGCGCAAGTACGCTGAGTACCTCGACGCATATCAGCGGGCGCTGGAGAGCGCGGTGCTCGAGCCGTCTGCCAAGTTTGCTGCGCTGGGTCTGCTTCAGCGCATGGCGCTGGTCGCAGTGCATGCGCTGCTCGATGAAGGGCCACCGGATGCGCAGGGCAGCCTGCCCTTGGAAGAGCCTGTGCCGCCGCCACCACCGGTTTCCGCTGAGGAAAGCGATGATGCGGCAGATGCTGGAGTCCCCGCATCGCAGGGCGATGGGATCGAGAGCCCCAACGCTGAGGTACCCAGCCCCAAAGTATCCAGCGAGAACGCACCAGCCGCGCCTACCACCAAGCCGGCACGGACACGGCGGCGCAAAGACCGACCGAAGTGGACGTATGGCAATGCGCATCTGGCAGCCAAGTACGACAGCCCGAAGCTGAACAAGATCGTCGAGCTGATCGTGGCCAAGAAGGACTGCGGCCACATCGTCTTCCTCGAAAACGTCGCCGCGCACTATTGGCTCAAGCAGCTCTTGATCCGTGCTGGCGTCGAGGAGGGGCGCATCGCGGTCCTTAACGGCGAGACCGCGCCGGACCCCGCCACCCGCCAGCGCATTGCCGAAGGCTTCACGACGGCAGAGCCGCCGCTTTACGACATCGTCATCGCGAACCGCATCGCGTACGAAGGCGTGAACCTTCAGACGCGGACCTGCTCGATCATTCACGGCGACCTGCCGTACGAGCCCGCGACGCTGCAACAGCGCAACGGGCGCGGCCAGCGGCAGGGCAACCGCTACGACATCATCGACATCTACTACATCCTGTCGAAGCGTTCGTCGGACATGGCGCGCTTTCAGCTGATCGCAGGCAAGCGCGAGTGGATGGCGGCCATCATCGAAAGCGCAGCGTCCGAGACCAACAACCCCGCGGCGCAGGCCGACCTGAGCCCGGAAGACTGGCTGATCTATCTGTCGCGCGATGAAGAGAAGACCCGCGCGCTGATCGAAAGGAAGAAGCAGGACGCGCAGGCCGCGGAGAACCAGCGCATCGTCAAGCTTGCCTGGGCCAGCATCCGGCAGATCGCGCTGCGACAGCGCGACGCGAAGACGATCAAGGACCCCATCGCGCAGGCACACCTGCTTTCAGAGATTGAGCGCATCAGTGCCGATGTCGCGCAGACCGACCCGCTGATCTGGCCGTGGCGCTTCATCGCCCCCATCGTCGCTAAGTTCCCGACGCTGTCGTTTGCGCCCTCTGCGGAAGGGGCCGTCTGGGAGAGCGCGACGCTGGTGCGCAAGCGCGCGGACGGCGAACAGTACGGCGGTGGCGAGTTTGGCACGGTGACCTATCAGCCCAACGCCATCGGCTTTCGCGAGTTCCGCCGGCTGAAGTGGGAGAGCCTGAGCACCGAGCAAGCGCACGCGGTCTGGAAGGCGAGCACGCCCAAGGACTGGCAAGACGCACCAATGGCAATGGAGAGCGAGCTACAGCCTGCCGTGGATCAGCTCATGAACCAGATCCAGCGCATCGGCACCTATGGCTTTCGTGAGCTGCGGCTGGAGCTGGCGAGCGAGCGGTTCCGCGTGGACTTTTGGAACAAGTGGGGCCTGGATCTGGTGCGGGCGCTGCTCTCGGCCTTTGA
>JAYRFD010000350.1:0-2031 GCA_041908565.1 Polyangia bacterium
CGGGCGTCATGTGGGCGCCGAGAGATTCGAGCAGATTGAACAGCACATCAAGGACGAGCAGCCGGTGATCGTCCGCTTTGGGTACTCAGGCGGTGGTGGCCACGTCTTCGCCATATACGGGTGCACTTGGGGGGCAGAGCAGCTCGTGCATGTCCGCGATTCGTTATACGGCGAGACCAACGGGATTCCCTATGAGTCGCTCAAGCACAGCTACCTGAACGACGCTGGCACCTGGACCGATACCTATCTGGTGACCTAATGCCGCTGAAAATCCTGCAGCCCAAACATGACTCCGAATACCAGGGTCTGATCGCGGACGCGGTAGCGCGCTATCTGGTGCCCAGCGTCGATTTCGCCCCCGAGCTACGGCTTCACCTTCCTGATGGAATGGAGCACGATCTCGTTCTTCCGCAGTTCAAGCGACCGCGTTGGCTGCGCAACCGTCGACGTTCGCCCGCGTTTAGCACAGCCGTTCCGCACCCGATGTATCAACTCAGCCGCGAGGATCTCGTCAAGGGTCTGGGGTTGGATGCGGCGGCGCTGGTGGGCTGGCGCTACCTCGTGTACTGCGAAGACCGCTGCATCGCGGCCAGCCACACATCCTCGCAGGATGACCAGCATCACGCCGTGCTGAACAGGGGCCCGTTCGTCGAAGGGACCCGTGCTGCCATCGAACTGGCCGAGTCGCTCCCGCAGGTCACTAGCGCCGAGTATGAACCGGCACTTCTCAGCGTGCCCGCACTCTATGTCGTCACGCTGTGGCTGCGCAGTTCCAGCAAAGAGGTCCCCATGATCTTCCTGCCGATCTCGCCCAGGCCCTCACTGCTAGCTCGTCCCATCTACGCGCAGGAGGCGTTTGTCTCGCGGCTCGTGTCGATGGCCCAGCAGCAGATCGATGCGGAGACAAACCAGCGCGAGCTACTGTGAGGCACTCGTCCGAACAGAGCGTGATCGGCCATCCCATCACTGCATTGGAACAGTGCTCGCAAGCCGGTCCATCAGATGCACCCGGTTGCTTGCGACTGCAGGCGGGCCGCATAGACCGCGTCGCTGTACTCGCGACTCTTTCAAGAGTCTCCCCATCAACTGCGGCGGCCAGGCCCCGCGGCGCGCGTTTGTCCGACTCTATCCCGCTTGCCCTTGCCTCGACCGATTGCGCCAACGCGCTAACTGGCGCGGGCGCGGCGGAGCGCGTCGTGCAGGAAGGAATGCAAGCGTTCGCCCAGCACTTCTTCGGACAGATCGCTGCGTCCCAGGGCCAGGTAGCCGGGCAGCCAGGCTTTTCCCGTCGGCAGCGCGCGCGTTGCGGCCAGAAGATCCCAGGTGCCCAGGGCCTGAAGCGAAGTCTCGGCCGCCGCTTCGTAGGCCTGCAGAAATTCGTCGGCTGCCGCCGGTCCAAACATCAGCGCCAGATCGGCGCGACAGTATGCGACGTCATACGCGGCATCGCCTCGTTCGGCCTGATCCCAGTCCAGGACGGCGTTTAGCTGGCTGCCCAGCCACACGACGTTGCCTGCCCAGTAGTCGCCATGCAGCAAGACGGGGCGAGTCAAAAGCGATCGCTGCTGCGCCCCCGCCAGCACACGACGGATCGCCATTCCTTCTGCCACGGTGTCCAGGCCAGGATGCTGCGCCGCGACGGAAAACAGCTGCGACAGGCGATCGACGGGATCGGGCAGGTGGGCCAGCACCGGAAGCTCGCTGGGTACGCGGTGGATGCGCGCCAACGCGGCCGCCAGATCGGACAAGAAGCGGTGCAGGTCGCGCGGCTGCAGCGTGCTGCGTCCGGGCAGATAGCTCATCAAAAGCGTTGGAGCCTGCAGCGCCGTCGTGTCGTACAAAAGCGGCTGCGGCGTCGCCACGCCCAGGCGTGTATCCGACAGCGCGCGCAGCGTGTACCACAGTCGCAGCGGTCCATCTGGGTTCCAGCGCAGCGTCGCCTGGCCGTAGCGGCGCACGACGATCGACTGCTCGGGCTCGGCGGCCACGCCATGGTGGGGATCGACCAGATCGACGCGATGGGTGGCGGCA
>JAYRFD010000351.1:0-8033 GCA_041908565.1 Polyangia bacterium
ACCCACCCCCCGGCCGCACCGCGGCGGCCCCGGCTTAGATCTGGTGTCCGCGAACAATCCCGGGCAGCCGATCAACCCGCGAGCCGTGCATGTCCCATACACGCCCGCCTCCCGACCGCCTTACACATCCCGCAGCACGCACCGCGTGCATCGCGCGCGGCGGCACCCCACACGTCCACATCGGCGAGTCGAAAGCGCGGCTTTTCCGTCCCCGACGGCGTCGCTGAAAGTCGCGGAATCAGACCGACGGATGTGTACAATGCGTCCCTATGAAGAAGACCGTCGCCGGAAGTCCGGCCAGTTCTGCCAGTCCCGTCCCGTCGACATCCAGCGCTGCCGAGGCGGCTGAAGCTTCCGCCCACAGCGATGCCGTCCGTTTTCCGCCGCTTACGGCCAACGAAGTCCCGCTGCTGAAAGAGCTGTATCGCCAGATGCTGGTCATCCGGCGCATCGAAGAAGCCTGCGCCAAGGCGTATGCCCAAGGCAAGATGGGCGGCTTTCTGCACCTGGGCATCGGGCAAGAATCGGTCTGCGTCGGTGCGCTTTCGGCCCTGCGGCAAGAGGACTACGTCATCGCGACCTACCGCGAGCACGGTCACTGCATCGCCAAGGCCAATGCCTCGCTGGATGTCTGCAAGGCCGTCATGGCCGAGCTTCTGGGCAAGTCGACGGGCATCAGCAAGGGCTTCGGCGGCTCGATGCACCTGTTTGATCAGAAGACGCGCTTCCTGGGCGGCTACGGCATCGTCGGTGGCCACGTGCCCTTGGCGGCCGGTGTGGCCTACGCCAGCAAGTACCGCAACCTGCCGGAAGTGACGCTGTGCTTCTTCGGCGACGGCAGCGCCAATCAAGGCGCCTTCTTTGAAGGCCTCAGCCTGGCCGGTCTGTGGAAGCTGCCCGTCGTCTTCATCTGCGAAAACAACCAGTACTCGATGGGCACGCCGCTTTACCGCACGCTGGCCGTCGAAGACGTCACCGAACGCGCCGCCGGCTTCGCCATTCAGCGCGACCGCTTCAGCGGCGACGATGTCCTGGAAGTGCGCCGCCGCATCAGCGACGCCGTCGAACGCGCCCGCACCGAGTTCATCCCCACGCTGATCGAAGTCGAGACCTACCGCTTCCGCGGCCACTCGATCAGCGACCCCGGCAACTACCGCAGCAAAGACGAGATCGAGCAGTGGAAGAAGCGCGACGCCGTCGTCATCGCGCGCGATCGCCTGGTCTCGGTCGTCGGTGAAGACGAGATCGTCTCGCTGGAAGCGCACATCAAAGCGCAGGTGCAGGAAGCCGTCCGCTTCGCTGAACAGTCGCCGCCCGCCGACCCCGCCGACATCTGGACCAGCGTCTACGCCCAGCCCGGCACCGACCCCCGCCGCATGTAACCCCGCCTCGGCCTTCCCTATTGCCCAGGCAAGCTCGCCTGATCCAGCCGGCTCCTCCTGCTGCGGGTCCGCCCATGCAGGGACGCCGGAGCGGCTCCCTGGGAGGCTGGCAGTTGAATTACGGCTCGTTGACCTGGCGAGTGCAGCTTCCTACTTCAAGATGCGATTCTGTGTAATAGCTCATCGATGTCACATTACGTGCTTCACAGGTTCCTTTGATGGTGTAGCTTATTTTTGCAATCGAATCTCTATATTCATACATAAGTTCTCCATTCCAGATACCAGAACAGGACCCTCTGCTATCTGAGAAGCTTAATTTGCCCTGTGGCCATGTGAGACCCGACTGAGATGACCAACGATGGCCGAAACCAGAGATCCTACTTTGGTCTTCTTCGACCGTGATCGTCTGGACTGGAGAGAGGGTCGTATTCCCGCTCGTGCTGTAGCAGTTGGGCCCTGTGCATGTATTGCTACTATGGGAATCTTGAGCAATGCAGGACCAACTGCCTTCTAACGATTTCACAGAAGGTCCATTGCAGCTAGTAATTAGTGCATATGAAATAATGATCCAGCGGAAACCAGCATAAGCAGATTCTTTCATGGGTTCTCCAGTGCCTGGGTAAAGCCAGGCTTCGGTTCATTTGCGAGCGAAAACAGTATGGCTGTTTTCAGCGTCCAGGTCGGCGTGGATGCGGCCGCTGACGGTGCGGGCGCACAGACGCAGGAAGGCGCGACCGGCCCACAGCGGGCGACCGAAGTTTTCGGGGCCTTTGCCTTCGATGACGACGTGCGATGCGACGGCCAGGGCGGCTGTGGCGCTGCCCAGGAACAGGGCGCGGCCGATGCGGCCCTTGCGCGCGGCGAGCACGGCCCCGATGCCGCAGCCCAAGGCCGCGACGTGACACCAGCGAACGATTGGGCTGTGATGGCTGCGCAGGAACTGCTGCCAGAACGCTTCAAAGTCTTGCGGAGGAGCTGCGGACGTATCGTCGTGCATGGGCGCATGGTATCTGGGCCCCACACGGGACACCAGCGCGCCGCGAACGCAGGGGCCGATCCGCCCAGCGGGCCCAGCGCGTTACGGGCTGAGTGATGTCAGCAGCGTCGGCGGCAGCAACGGAGCAGGTAGGTCGCCGCGCAGGATGTGACGGGCGCGCATCAAGGCAAAGCCCAGCAGGTTCTGGCCACGCCAGCGGCCCGGTGTCTGCGCATCTTGGTGATCGCGCGAAAGACGAATGCCCCACACGCAGTCGCTGGGGCTGGCTTCCACCAGCACGTCTTCGCCCGTCGACAGCAGGTATGCACGCAGCGCTGCATCCTGATCGAACTTGGCCAGGCTGCCCACCGTCACGATGTCGAAGCGATGCTGCCGCCAGACCTGTTCATCGAAGCCGCGAACGGTTCGCCCAACCCGCTTGCAGTCCAGCGGCGCTTTGGCGGAAAGAATGCGAGCCAGCGCCTCGCTATCGCCGAACAGACGCGCCTTGCTGGCCATCATCCACGCTTCCGCCCAGGCGTATCGCACGCCGTCCAGCGCAAAGGAACAGGGCCAGAACTGACTGAACACCGCGTCGGAAAGCGCCCCATCGGGACGCGGCGTGTGGCCATAGAACAGGCGATAGCGCGGGACAAGACCACCCCGCACGGCCTGCCGCAGCGACTCCAGATCCAAGATCGGCATGATCATGCACTGACGATATCGCGTGCGGCTGACAGGCGGATCGACGATGGGTGGCGGATCCATGCCCAAAAGCGGCACGCGTCCGGCGAGCGTTCGGCAAGCATGGACGATCGCGACGAATTCTGGCGCAGGCGCCACCGCTTTGGGATAGTTCCAGCATGCAGGCCATTCTGATTGCCGCGGGCATGGGCTCTCGGCTTAGCCCGTACACCGACGATCGCCCCAAGTGCATGGTGGAAGTGGCGGGGCGTCCCATGGTGCGCCGCGCCTTGGACGCTTTGCGGGGCGCTGGCTGCGATCGATTCACGATCATCCGTGGCTATCGCGGCGATGTCTTGATGCAGGCGCTAAAGGACGAGCCCGGCGTTCGCTTCGTCGAAAATGCCGACTTTCGCCGCAACAACATCCTGCTTTCGCTGATGCACGCCGAAGGCTCGATGGCCGACGGCTTTCTGTGCAGCTATGCCGACATCCTGTTCCGCCCCGAAGTTGCGCAGGCCCTAGCCGATCACCCGCGCGATCTATCGCTGGTCGTCGATCCGTTCTGGGCCGAAGCCTATGAAGGTCGCAGCGACCACCCGGTTCCCGAGGCCGAGCTATGCGCCGTCAGCGGCCCCGACGATCGCGTGACCCGCGTTGGCAAGCGCGCCGTGCCGCCGGAACAAGCGCTGGGCGAATTCACCGGCCTGTGGAAAGCCAGCCCCGCCGCTGCTTCTGAGCTACGCGCGCTGTATCACCGCCGCTTGGCTGAGCTTGGCCTGGATGCTCCGTACGGTCGCGCGCCGCGCTTGCAGGTCGCCTATCTGACCGACTTGCTGAACGACTTGATCGACCAGGGCTTCCCTCTGCACGCGCTGCGCATAAAGACGCCGCGCAGCTATCGCGAGATCGACACCGTGCAAGATTTGCAGCGCTGCGCTGACGTCGTGGACTGGTAAGCCAGCGTCGTTCGCCCGAGCATTTTTTGGCGCTGCAGTTCCCTGATCCCTCGTACGATCGGCTGTTCGATCGGGCCACGATTTTCTTTGCCCCCGTGGCGCCGCGCGCAGCCCGACCCCCGACGGTCGCCGCGCGCGCACAGCCCACCGGAACCGAGACGAGGAGCAGACATGGGGATTCTGACCGATTTGGGAGCCACGCTGGGGATCGGCGCCATGAAGGTGCGGGTGACCGCGCCCAAGCAGATCTGCGCCGGCGAAACGCTGGAAGGAGTCGTCCAAATCGTCGGCGGCAAGGTCGATCAGCAGGCCCTGGGACTGACCGTCTTGCTGCAGCTTGCCTGGGAAACCGAAGACGACGAAGGCCACAAACAGACGCGCTATTCAACGGTGCTGCAGGACCGCATCGCCTTGGCGCAGACCATCGCGGCCGACAGCGTGCACGAGCTGCCCTTTGCGCTGCCGCTGCCAGCCGGCCTGGCCTTGGCGCCCCGCGATCACTGGCACGTGGTGTCGGCCGAGGTCGATATTCCGTCGGCGGTGAATGCCGCGGGGTCCTCGCACATCCGCATGTACCCGGCGCCGCCGCTGGGTCCGCTGCTGCAGGCCGTGACCCGCGACCTTGGCTGGCCGCTGTCTGACTTCGACGACAAGCACGCGCCGGCTGGGCATGTGCGCGCGCTGTTTGCGCCGCCCAAGTCGCTGCAGCCACGCTGCGATCGCATGCGCATCGACGTGACGGCGCTGGCTGGCGGTTTCCAAGGCCAAGCCATGCTCGACCTGAAAGAAGGGCTGTGGCGCGCCTTGACCAAAAAGGACGAGCGCTTCCTGGACTTCCAAGCCCCCGACGCCGACGCGCTGCTGCAGCGCCTGCAGGCGTTTGTCGAACAGTGGTCAGCTGCCGGTTAGCGCTTAAAAAGAGGGCCCTTTTCAAAAGAAGACGTCGCCGAAGAGTGCCTCGCCGAAGCCCGGGTCCTCCTCCGTGCCGCAGGGTGCCGCAGGGGCGGGCCGAGGGCCTGGGCCTCGGTCGGAGCGCACTATTGCGGTGGGGGCAGCAGCGTGCGAATCGTCTGCCCAATCAGGCGAGCGCCATCCATCGACAGATGGTTGTTATCGCCATATAGCATCTTCCCGTCCTTCATGGCCCAGCAGGCACTTGAGTCGCAAAGCAAAGGCACCGGGTCAAAGACTTGGACCGTTGGATAGGACTTCAATACAGCAAAGGTCACATCGCGGTATTCGCGACTTCGCGCTTCGAAGTCAGTGCGCGTGACGGCGCAGAACTTCCGGTAGCTCGCTTTCAGGCGAACGGGGCGGCGGTCGATGCAGGACTTGGGGTCAAAGCCGATCTCTGGATTGTCCAGGGCAATGATGACCTTCTTGTTTGCCGCCAGCAGCCGATCCAGCGTATTGCGCATAGCGCGTTCAATGATCTGCGCTTTCGAGGTCAGCTCTGGCTGCGTGTTTAGGATCAGGCTCTTGTCCATCCAGGTTTCGTCGGGGCCAAGGCCCTTCCCCGTAAAATAGATCGGCCCGCGCATGGACAATACGACTGTATGAATCGATGAAGTAGAAATCGCATAGGTAAGTGCCTTTTTCATATACTCATGACAGCGTGGCGCCATGCCCTTATCGACCACCGACACATCAAAGAAAGGCATGCAGGCCACAGAGCCAATGTTCAAGGCATTTTCGTTTGTGTCTTTTAAATTCTCTGCCAGCCCAAACCATACGTGATTGGCGTGTGAGTCACCCAAAACAAGAATGGTCGGTGCCGTCGGCTTGGCCACCATGCAGTATTCGCCTTTGAATGGATATGCCTGTTCGCAGGCTTCCCGGCTGTTGAAATTCCAGGAAAACTGGGGTTCATACAGACGCTGCATCGTCGAGGTCATCCGAAAGTCCAGCCCGTCGCTGGCAAAGGTCTGCCAGCCGATGCCGCCGATGGCGGCCAGCAGCGCACACAACACCCACGCGACCTTGCGAGACTTCAGACGAAAGCGCACCGGTTTTTCGATTAGCTGATACGTCAGCCAGGCCAAGAAAAAGCTGATGCCCAGGGCCGTCACGCGAATATGCCAGGAAGGGACGTCGGCTTCGGTGATTCGCGCAAAGGACAGCAAGGGCCAATGCCACAAATAAAGTGGATAGCTAATCATGCCGATGAATACCATGATGCGGTTGGCCAGAATATTTCGATTCACCCAGGCAGTCGGGCCAGACAGGATCAAAAGAAAAGACCCCATCACCGGAATCAGGGCGTTCCAGCCTGGGAAGGGGGTTGCGCGGCTAAATGAATAAGAAGAGTGTACGATAAGAACCAATCCCACCACTGCCAGAATATTCACAAGTATAAACCTCAATCTCTCATAAGATATGTAGCTATCAGGTACGATTCGACCAACATTTCGTTTCTTTAGCCAATCCTGCAGTGGGTTCTTCCTGAAAAGCTGAACATAGGCCAGCAATCCGCCAGCCAGCAGTTCCCAAAATCGGGTGTGCGGCGCGAAGTATGTGCGAACTGCGTTCGTCTTGATCCCCTTTACATTCAGGACAAATGAAACCACAAACATAACCACCAGCGAGGCGAACACATTGAAGCGCAGTCGCCACATCAAAAAGCACATCAGGGGATAGATCAGATAGAACTGTTCTTCGATGGCCAGCGACCATAAGTGCATCAATGGTTTTAATTCAGAGGCTGAATCGAAATACCCGGACTCCTTCCATAGTACAAAATTTTGGATAAACCCCGCACCTGCAGCAATGTGCTTGCCAAGCTGCGCATATTCATCTGGCAATAGAGCCTTCCAGCCAATCGCATAACCGGCCACAAGCAGCGTGACCAGGGCAGGGAAAATTCGCTTGATGCGATGAACATAGAACTGCGACAGGCTGAACTGATCGCGTTCCAAGCTTTTGAAAATAATCGTTGAGATCAGAAACCCCGAAATGACAAAGAAGACGTCGACGCCAACGAAGCCGCCGGGCACCACCGTCGGCAGTGCGTGATAGATGACGACGCTTAAGATGGCGACGGCGCGCAGACCGTCGATGTCGGGGCGATACGCGGGCCGGGTGCTGTGCTGCTGGGGAGTCGGTCGCATCTGTTTTACGCCTAAATTAAGTTGTAAGACCTAGCAATGCGTTGACAGGGTGCGTGAGGACCGCAAGACGCAAGGGGGCCGCGGAAGCCCAGCGCCGAAAGGCTGAGCGAGCGTCTCGCCCATCGCGATGCGATGGCGAACCCCCAAACAGGAGCTGTGCGTCGACCGTCACCGACGACGACGACACAAATGAAGGCCGCAGTCACTTTATCAACACGCTGCTTAAGCTAACGATTTGTCGGGCACAGTACCGATTCCGAATCAGCGGAGTCAACCCGCAATCTAGTGGCCAATTTGGCCGCACGCCGCGCTGCAAGTCCTGCGAAGACCAAGTGAACGAAGGACCCGCGATTGACGTCAGCCGAGACGCCTTTTGCTTGCTCACACGTCACGCGACTCGACGGAAGTGCGGCCGGGCGGGACGGATCGCCTCCCACGCGCGGTTCCGCAGCCAGCAGCAAAGGATCGTCTCAACAAAAGATCGTCTCAACGCCAACCGACGGTGGCGAGGACGGCTTGAGCACGGGAGGCGTTCCGACGGAAGCGCAGCCGAGCCGACGAAGTTCGCCGCTGTGACCATGGGCGAGACCGCGAAGCCCATCGCAGCCCAGCGGCCCGGACGTCCGGACCGTCAGGCATCCAGCCGAAAGACGCGGCGCGCGTTGTCGCGCAGGAACAGGGCTTGCGTTTCTTCGTCGAGCTTTAGGTCGACAAGGCCACCGAGCGCGCGCTTGGGCGTGATCATCGGGTAGTTGGAACCGAACAGAACCTTCTTGCGACCGTGGCCGCGCAGGTATTCGACCAGCGGGGCGGGATAGCGCGAACAGACGTAAGCGGACGTGTCGATGTACACGTTGCGATGCTTGGTGGCGACGGCGATGGCTTCGTCGGTCCAGGGATAGCCGATGTGGCCGCCGACGATGAC
>JAYRFD010000352.1:0-3521 GCA_041908565.1 Polyangia bacterium
GGAGCGCGCTGCCCGATCGCGCCGATGCCGCCGATGCTTACCTGCCCAGCCTGCCGCCGATCGATCCCAGCCAGGCCACGGCCGATGTGTTCTACATCCATCCGACGACGTATGTCGGTCCGAACTGGAACGGCACCGTCGATGATGCGGCGCTAAATGCCGATACCGATCGAGTGGCGACGCGCATTCAAGCGTCGGCGTTTTCGGGCTGCTGTGCGGTGTATGCGCCGCGCTACCGGCAGGCCAATGGGATGGCGTTTTCCCATCCATCGGTCGACGGAGATCAGGCGGTCGAGCTGGCGTATCGCGACGTGGAACAGGCCTTCTTGGCGTTTCTCAGTCGACGCCCGCAGGCGCCAGCAGGGGATCGTCCGCGACCGTTTTTCATCGCAGCGCACAGCCAAGGCAGCGCGCTTGGCTATCGTCTGCTGCGCGAACAGATTCACGGGCGTCCGCTGCGCGCGGGGCTGGTCGCCGCCTATCTGATCGGCGCGCAGATCACGCGGGCCTCGGTGGCGCAGGATCTGCCCGACATTCCGGTGTGTGCCAGCGCCCGGGAGATCGGCTGCATCGTCGGCTGGAATGCGCGCGGGTCCATGTATCAGCCCTCGCCGTTTGAAATGAAGCGCTTGCAGGATCGTGGCGCGGACGACGGGGCGCTGCGACGCGATCGCGTCTGCGTGAACCCGCTTTCCTTCACCAGCGACGCGCAGCCGGTTGCCGCCGACCGCAACGCCGGAGCGCTGTTTTTCGACGCCAAGGATCCAGCGGTCCTGCCCGGCTTTGCCAGCGCGCAGTGTCTGGATGGCACGCTGGTGGTTTTCCTGCAGGGCGCGGTGCCACGCGACTTTATGAGCCGGCTGTTGGATCACGCGATGGGCGTCGGCAACTATCACCCGATCGAGTACCAGCTGTTTTTCCTGTCGCTGCGCGAAAATGCCAAGGCTCGGGCCGCGGCGTTCATTCAGCAGGCCACAGCCAAGCCAGCCAGCGGAGCGTCGGTCGGCGGAGCGTCGGTCGGCGGAGCGTCGGTCGGCGGAGCGTCGGTCAGTGGAGCGGCAGTCGGCGGACGGGGCGACGGGGCAGTGGGGGCGCCGCGTTAGTCCGCGTGGTGAAGCCGCGCCACCGTCTGTCCCATGCGCAGGTGCATGCCGGGCTGAAGCTGGAAGTCGCGCACCAGATCGCGCGGCAGCAACAGCACCACCGTCGATCCAAAGCTGAAGTGACCCAGCCGGTCGCCTTTTTCGTAGGGCTGCTCAAGCTGGGTCGCTTGCGACACGCGCCAGACTTCGTGCGGGCAGGCCTGCAGGTGAATGCCTCCGACCAAGCTGGCGCCGATCAGCACCAGGACGAACGGCAGCGTGGACCCCTGCACGCGGAAGAACAGCACGGCGCGTTCGTTGCGTTCGTACACGCCCGCGATGTGCGACAGAGCCTGCGCGTTCTGCGGAAAGAAGCGACCGGGCAGCCACTGACAGCGCAGCAGCGTCGATGACAGCGGCGCGTGGATGTGGTGATAGCCGCGCGGCCGCAGAAACAGGCTCGCGTAATAGCCGCCGTCATAGGGGGCCAGCGTGGCGCTGTGACGATGCCCGTTGACCAGGCGTTCAAGCGAGATGCGCTGGCCTTTGACATCCAGCTGCGTGTCTTCGGTGATGCGGCCGGCTGCGAACACCTCGCCATCGACGGGGCTGACCAGGCCGGGACCCAGCGGTCGTGCACCGGGTCGCAGCGTTCGCAGAAAGAACGCCTCTAGCGTGTCGTAGGGTTCGTCGGCGAAGTCGGACATATCGATGTCCGAGGCCGCAATCCACAAGCGAATCGCCGCCTGCACGGCTGCGCTGGGCGTCTGCACCTGCATAAGTCGCGCGGTGGCCTGGTTGATCAGGCGCTGCGGCAGCAGGTGATACGTGCGAAAGAACGCGGCGGATGCGCTGCGAATCATACGGCCCTCGCCATGGCTTCTGTGCTGGGTGGATCGGTCGAACGGGCAAGCTGAGACGGCTGAACCGCGGGCGCATCGCCAGGCCAGACCAGACAGACCTGTTTGAGCAGCCACAGCGATACGCGCTGGCTGGCGATCACCCTGGATGTGTGCGGGCTGTCATCGGTCGGCGGACGCTGCCACAGCCAGGCATGCAGGATGCGCGGCGGATCGTGGCAGGGAATGCGGTACAGGTCGGCGCGATCGCCGCGATAGCCCAAGGGCAGGATCACCAGATCGAAGTCGCGGTGCTGCTGCGGGCAGAAGCGGTCATGTCGGCACTGCACGCGATCCGGGTCGACGCCCGCCCGCTTGAGCATGGCCAGGGCCCGCTGCAAGTGATCGGCCTGGTCGTCGATCAGGACAAGCTGCGCGTTGGGCAGAAGCTGCTGCAGGACCAGCGCCGTGCGTGGAAACAGACCTCCGCCGATGATGGCGATGCGCGGACTTGGCTGCCGCAGCAAGCGAGCCTGCAGCCCAGGCTGCGCAAGCAGAGCCGACAGTCCGCGCGCATGCGTGGCCAGCATAAAGCGAGCGATGGGCGGACACGCCAAGGCCAGCCTTTCCAAGATCACCAAGCCATGGGCCAGCCAGCGGTTGCTTGCGGTCTGCAGGCGCTGCAGCCATGGCTCAAACCCTCGCAGCAGCGGAGGCAGCCGGCTTTGTCGCGGCTGGGTGGCGGCTCGGCGTCGGGGCAGGCGGCTCCAGTGCGTGCCGGGAAAGCGGTGATGTTCCCCGTGATAGCCATCGTTCCACCACAGCAGGTTGTACAGCGCGCCGTAGTAGCTGATGCCGGGCTCGACGGTGACGGGCTGCCCGCCGTGTTCGTAGTGGCCTTGCAGCTGGCACAGCGCCATGCCGATCAGCCAGCCGGGCAGGTACACAAAGACGAAGCTGCGCGGCACCACCAGCAGCAGCGAAAGCCACAGCAGGCCGAGCGCGCAAAGCTCGACCCCGTCGCCGCGATTCAAGCGCAGCGATGCCGGCAGACTGCCGTCTGGGCCGCGAACTTCACCGGCGTGATGCCACAGGTGCCGCTTGCGCCACAGTCGCTGCGGGACGCCGGTCGACAGCGTCAAGAAGGCCGCGAACAGCGGATTCAAAGCGGACACGTGTCGCGCAAACAGCGGGCGATGCAGATGGTTGTGCGCGATGGTGTTGGCGTTCCACCACAGCACGATCGCGAACAGCAATGCGCCGACCACAAAGCCGCGCGGCGTCTGCGGAACCATGATGGCCACGCCCAAAAGCCCTGCCTGCAGCACCGCGGCGAAGACCAGCCAGGCGTCCAGCGGGGAATAGCGAAAGAGCGATCGAGCCATGGACGGTACCGGCCCGCGCGTCTGTCATTCGGTCGACGCAGGCGGACCTTGCCGGCAGATCGGGCTTAGCGTCGCCGTCGTCGTCGGGAAATGGCGGCGGCCAGCACCAGCGCCAGGCCTCCGACGCTTGCCGCGCCCGATCCAAGGTGCCAGGGGGCCATGGCACAGCCGCCACCACCACCGCCACCGCCACCACCGCCACCACCGCCACCACC